>JANNSA010000058.1:0-1769 GCA_031402115.1 Hyphomicrobiaceae bacterium
GCCGCCATCGATGCCGCCTCGGATGGGATAGCGGTTGACCCCTGCACCGTTGCTCAGCACCATCGCATCGGTGCGGTTAAACTCGGCTGAAGTGGCCAAGCGCAACCCCGACGCCTCGGTGCCATAGACAGTGCCGGCCTGAACTATCGGAGAGGGGAAGCCGAAATAGCCGCGAACAGGGATGAGTTGGCCACCCGGCCCGTTGACCGTCGCAAACGTCGGCGATGTTGTAGCCGCCAGCAGATCATACCGTGCATCGGAATAGCGCAGCGTTGTGCCATCGACAGGAATGCGATCGGCGCGTATTTCTTCCGGCGCCTCGAACCCGCGTGTTCCAGCCAGCGCGACATATTCCTCCGCGTCGGTATCGATGTTCGTCACATCGGGATCGAAGCCATAAATGCCGTCGGACATCACGCCGATCCCGCCGACCAGCACGCCATTCTTGTAGATCGGCAGCCCGCCCGCATCGGCGGACAGGCCCAGCGGTGCGCGTTTGGGACCGATCAGCGGGCCAGTTCCGACATTGCCCTCACTGTATCGCGCCGACAGGTCCGAACATGGCAAAGAACTGAACTGCACCCCGTAGAGGGGACCCGATTCCAGCCCTGTAGCAACTGGTGCTGGCGGGAAGTGGGGCTGGATGATCATGCTTGCAGTGCGGGTAGAAAAGGCATTGCCGTTCGACGACAGATAGGCACCAGTGATCGCTTTCGAGATCGCTCCAGCCGTTGTCGGCACGGTTTCGTTCTGGGCGTCACGATCGTCACCATTCGGAGCGCCAGGAATTAACGCGGTCGGCGGGGAGTTGGTCATACGGAAGACAGCAAGCACATTGCCCGGCCGATCGACGACTGCGATCACGGCACGCTGGTTGCGTGCCTGTGCTTCTCCGACCGCCTGCGCGATGATCTGCTGAACATCGAAAACGCTCAGGGCTTCGGCAGCGGGCAAGGTGTAAGCCGCGCCAGTCGGTGCAGGGGTCGGTGTTGGCGCCCCGCCACCAGCAGCTGGACCGGCACCGCTCGACGTGCCGCCGCCGCCGCAACTGGCGAGCAGCAGAGTCGCGATCGTCAACCAGCCTGTTTGATGGCGCAATCGCTTCACCGAAGCGCTCCGATCCCCCGAACGGCGCTGGCAAGGGCCGTCTGGAATTCGCGCGGGCGATAGGCGTTGGGATCGCGTACCGCCGCATAAGCACGATTGATGTCGCTGCGGATTGCCGCCGCCGAGCCGACTGTTGCTTGCCCGGAAGAAACCATCGCGCTGAGCAAGGTATCGATCCCCATTACCGCTTGTACCGAACCCTCATAATCGGTGAAGCGCGCGCGGATCGCTTCACCAGCAATCGACTGCGCCATGCGCTGTGCACTGTCGGCACCGAAGCGGCTTCCTTCGAAGGCGGCGACCAGCTCGCCGGTGACTGCACTCAGTTCGCGCGCTGCTGCTACAGCGCTGGCGCGGTCGCGCGTCATGCCGACATGAAAGGCACGGGCACGGGCATCGAACCGTTCGGCGAGCGCAGGCGCCGCAACGCGGGCGGCTGCCGACAGCATGATCATATTCTCGTCCTGATACGGCGGCATCCCCTCAGGAATCGGTCGACCTGGATTGTCGACGCCCGTGCGCACCGGTTCCGCCTGATCGTAGATGCGTCGATGGCAACTGTGGCAATCGTAGAAGGTGAACTCGGGGAAAATGCCTTCCGTCGCGCGATTGCTGTTCTGGAACAGGGTGAGCGAGCGCTGCAACGCCATTGCCTGACCCAC
>JANNSA010000059.1:0-2628 GCA_031402115.1 Hyphomicrobiaceae bacterium
AGCCGCTTGGAAAAGCGCTTGGAGAAAACTATCGGCGCGTCGCTGGTGGTATCGGAACCGCAGGCGATGCCACAGTAGATCTGCCCGATAGCGATCTTGGCGCCGATGCCCAGCGCCGCCTGCAGGCTGGTGCCGCAGGCCTGCTGCAGGGTGATGCCCGGCGTGTTCGGGTGCAGCTTGGTGTCGATCACCGCTTCGCGCGCCAGGTTCCAGTCGCGAGAATGCGTCACGACGGCGCCGCCAACCACTTCGTCAATCAGCGCGCCGTGCAGCTTGTACTTGTCGACCAGCCCGTTCAGCGCCGTCGTCAGCATCTGCTGGTTGCTGAGTTCGGCATAGAGCGTGCCCGAGCGGCAGAACGGAATGCGCACACCGCCAATCACCGCCACGCGTTGAAGTGTGCCGCTGCTCATGGGCTGATCTCCTGGTTGCTGTCCGAGGTTGCGTAGCAGGTGCGGTCACTGAGGCGTAGTTCCATCTTGCAGCGATAATTTACTCCGCCGCTTCAGCTTCTGCTGCGGCAGGCGCAGGCGTGGCTGCCGCCTGCATGCTGGCGCGGTAATTGAGTGGGCCGCCACGGAAGGGCGCAAAGCCGGTGCCAAAGATGACGCCGGCATCGACCATGTCGGCGCTTTCGACGACGCCCTCGGCGACGCACTTCTCGCACTCATCGATCATCGGCTCGACGAGTGCAGCGCCGAGCTTCTGCAATTCGGCAGGATCAAACGGTGTCGCGGGGTTCGTCGTGACCGGCTTGCCGTCGTGCCATGTGTAGAACCCCTCACCCGACTTCTTGCCGAGTTTGCCAGCCGCCACCAACGCGCCGAGCCGCGAGCCTTCCGGCACCGAACTTGCTCCGCCGATGATGTCGGCGACGTTCTTGCAGATGTCGAGGCCAACCTGATCTGCCAGTTCAATCGGCCCGACCGGCATGCCAAAGGTCTTGGCGGCCGCATCGATCATCTCGCGCGGCGTGCCGTCTTCCAGCCGCCGCATCGCGCCCATCATGTAAGGCACCAGTACGCGGTTGACGAGGAATCCGGGCGCGCTCTTGACGATCAGGGGATACTTGCCAAGAGCCGTGACAACGGCGCAACCCTTGCGCACTTCTTCTTCGCGTGTGCCCGCACCCCTGACGACTTCCACCAACGGCAGCGCCGGCACCGGATTGAAAAAGTGCAGGCCGATCAGCCGGCCAGGATCGGCAAGCCCCTCGGCGATCTTCTCGATCATGATGGACGACGTGTTGCTGGCCATCACCGCGCCGGGCTTCATGCGCCCTTCTAGTGACTTGAATACGCTCTGCTTGGCTTCCAGCTTCTCGACGATCGCCTCGATCACGACATCGGCGCGCGGCACATGCTCGCCCGTCTGATCAAGGACCAGCCGGGACATCGCCGCGTCGTTTTCGGTGCGCGATTTCAGGCGCTTGCGGAACAGCGCCTTGCATTGGCCTTGCGCCTTCTGCAACTGCTCGGCGCTCAAATCCTGCAGGCTGACTTCCAATCCGGCCAATACCAGCACGCCAGCGATATCGGCGCCCATCGTGCCGGCGCCAATCACATGCGCGCGGCGCGGCTTGAAGTCTCCGCCCTTCGGGGCTTGCGCCTTCATCTGCTCGGACAGGCGGAACACACGCCGAAGATTGCGCGACTGTTCGCTGACCATCAGCGGCGCGAAAGCGCGCGTCTCGGCGATCTTCATACGGGCTTCGTCGCCGCCGAACTGCTCGAACAAATCGATCAGCCGATAGGGCGCCGGCAGATGCTCCTCGCGCGCCTTGGCTCTGACCTTTTTGCGCATCTCGGTGGCCAGATAACCGCGCGCCGGCCACGCCCGCATCAATGCGTGGGTAATGGAACCGCTCGACGATTTCTTGTTCTGCAGCACGGCCTTGCGCGCCGCCCAGTGCAGATTGGCGCGCGCCGGCACCAGTTCATCGACCAGGCCCATGGCTTTGGCGACGCTGGAGCGCAGCAGCGAGCCGCGCAGCATCATATCCATGCCAGCGATTGGTCCGGCCAGCCGGATGGCGCGCACGGTGCCGTTGAAACCGGGGAAAATGCCGAGATTGATCTCTGGCAGCCCGAGCCGGGTAACATCATCGCGCGTGGCGATGCGATAGTGGCATGCCATCGCCAGCTCCATGCCGCCGCCCAGGCAATAGCCGTGGATCGCAGCGACCACGGGCACCGGCAGTTTCTCCAGCCGGTCAAGCAGTGCCGTCACCTTGCCGACCGCCTCGCGCACGGCGTCCTCGGTGTCGAGCGCGTCGAACTCCTTGATGTCAGCGCCAGCGATAAAGCTGGTTTCCTTAGCCGAGATGAACACCAACCCCTTGATCGTCTTAGCCCGCGCCAGCGCCTCGGCATGGCCGACGATGCCCGCGAACTCTTCCGTCGCACGCCGGCTGAGCGTGTTCTGGCTCTGCCCCTGGCGATCCAGCGTTGCCCACAAAATGCCTTCAATGTCAGTTTCCAGACGCCAATCCTGCAGGTTCTTGATGTCAGCGGTCATGATAAGATGCCTCTGTTCCGGACGTGAAGTGGGCACGGGGGCCAAGAGCGTCGGGGCGAGACTCGTCGCGCCCGCCCAGTAACATACCCGGTGTTCGCGTCTGTTGCACCA
>JANNSA010000060.1:0-1892 GCA_031402115.1 Hyphomicrobiaceae bacterium
TCCCTGTAAGAGACTGAAGCGTAAGCGAAGAAGCAAGCTCTGAGGTGCGCCAATCTTTGCCATGAAGAACATCATCCTCTCGATCCTCGCTCATCCCGACGACGCTGAGTTCCTCTGCGCCGGCACGATGATCCGCCTCAAGCGGGAGTACGGGTTCGAGGTTCACATCGCCTCGATGACCGCCGGCGATTGCGGCTCTGCCGAGCTCGATGCGCAAGCCATCAGCCGACTGCGCCGCGACGAGGGAACAGCGGCGGCGGCGTTGATCGGCGCGCGCTATCACTGCCTGAACGAGAAAGACCTGCTTGTTTTCTACAATGACCGGACGATGGAGAAGGTCACACGCCTCTTGCGCCTGGTGCAGCCCGGCATCGTGTTGACGCACAGCCCGGCCGATTACATGCTCGATCATGAGACGACCAGCACGATCGTCCGCGCCGCGGCGTTTGCTGCGCCGATCCCGAACTTCATGGCTAGTCGCCGGATCGGGCCGGTGTTGCCGCACATTCCTCATGTGTACTATTGCGACCCGATTGAAGGCAAGGATCCGCTGGGCTGCGACGTGCCGCCGGGTTTTCGCATCGACATCAGTAGCGTGATCGACGCGAAAGCCGACATGCTCGCCGCCCATGCCAGCCAGCGAGCCTGGCTTCTGAAGCATCACGGCATGGATCAGTACTTGCAGGCGATGCGCGACTGGGGCAGCAAGCGAGGCGGCGAGTGCGGTGTGCGGTTCGCGGAGGGATTTCGCCAGCATCTGGGGCACAGCTATCCGCAGGAGAATGTGATCGGCAAGCTGCTGGGTGAGTTTCGATCAAAGCCCGAAGCGTAAGTATACCACCCCGCAGGTTCGCTGCGCGCACCTGCGGGCTTGGGTCGTTCCTTACTTCGTTTGCGGGACTTGCAATTGATTCTGCACTTCGCGGACGCCGGGCGTCATTCTCACCATGCCCTCGACCAGCAGCCGTTCGCGATCAGTAGCGACCTGGCCGGTCAAGACGACGGTGTTGCCGGTGACGTTGACCTGGATAGCGTTCTTGCTTTTCAACCGCTCGGAACGAGCGATGACGTCGCGGACCTCGGCTTGGATCGCCGTCGTCGCATGGACTTTGATGGGAAGGTCGTCGGAGAGGACGGTGACATACTGCGGATTGCGCACGACGCCTGGCTGGGTGCCATAGTTGGTGTCCTGGATGGTCGCGGTGGAGGTGGCGCCGCCGGTTCCCGTGGTGGTAGATTGAGTCGTGCCTTTATAGTTAGCTGTGGCGAAGGTGACCTTGGGAGTACTGGAAGCCGATGGCAGGCCTTTGGCATAGATGCTGGCCATGCCCATGGAATAGGGATCGCCGTACCAGGAGACGAGGCCGTTGGAGGTGCTCGGGGAGCCGGATGCCTGACCGGTGCCGCTGGAGCTTGCCTTGAGCTGGAGAGATTGGGTGGTCGAGTTGGTGGTCGTAGTGTTGCCGGCGCCGGTCCCCGTGCCTTGCTGCCCGCCACCGGTTGAGCCAGTCGTGTTGCCGGTGGTAGTACCTGTGGTTCCCGTGGTTCCCGTAGTACCTGTGGTCGTTTGCGCCTGCACGGCGAGCGGGTTGACCGCAATGGCCAAGCCGGTTCCGAGCGCCAATGCGAGCAAGAGTCGGTTTTTCATGACTCGTCCTTCTGCAATTAGGAAAACATTGCCGATTATCAGCATTTTATCGGCACAAACGAATCCTTCCCATCAGCAATTCCGTATTTTCTTTATTATTGACGATGTTCCCGCAGTTTGCAACGCTTCTCTGATTAAAAGGAAATGAATGCATGGCTCAACCCGGCTCGGCTGTCGTCGGCAGCGGATTCATTGGGCCCGTTCACATGGAAGCGCTGCGCCGGCTCGGCAGACCGATCGCCGG
>JANNSA010000061.1:0-1914 GCA_031402115.1 Hyphomicrobiaceae bacterium
AAATGCTGATGGCGTTTGAAGACCGGCGTTTTTATCAGCACCCCGGCGTTGATGTTCAGGCGTTCGCGCGCTCAGGCCTGCAGCTGATCCGCAAAGGCCGCATCATTTCGGGTGGCTCGACACTCACGATGCAAGCTGCCCGCTTGCTCGAAGGCCGCCATGAGCGCACCGGGGCTGGCAAGTTCCGGCAGATTGTCCGCGCGCTGCAATTGGAAGAACGCCTGAACAAAAAAGACATCCTGCGCATCTATCTGCGTTTGACGCCCATGGGTGGCAACATCGAAGGCGCACGGGCCGCGTCGCTGGCCTACTTCGGTAAAGAGCCGGCCCGGCTATCTATCGGAGAGGCGGCGCTTCTGGTCGCGATTCCGCAATCTCCCGAGGCGCGGCGCCCGGACCGCAATTCACCCAAGACGAAAATAGCGCGCGACCGGGTGCTCGACACGGCTGTTGAAACGGGCATCATATCATTGGCCGAAGCGCTGCGCGCCAAGGACGAGCCGGTGCCAACGCTGCGCCGCGCGTTCCCAAAATTCGCCCCGCATCTGGCCGAAGCCGAAGCTGCCGCGAGGCCGCGAGTTGCCGTGCACCGGCTGACCCTTGATCGCGACATCCAAAGCCAGTTTGAAACACTCGCCACGGAGCAGACAAAGCTCATCGGAGAGAAGCTGTCGTCGGCGATCCTAGCTGTCGATAACGCAACCGGCGAAGTCATAGCCTATGTCGGTTCGGCCGGGTATCTCGACACCACCCGTTTTGGCGCCATCGATATGGTGCAGGCGATCCGCTCGCCTGGCTCAACCTTGAAGCCCTTGATCTATGGGCTTGGCTTTGAATCGGGCCTCGCGCACCCCGAGACGCTGATCGAAGATAAGCCCACACGCTTTGGACTGTATGCTCCGGAAAACTTCGACGAGGAGTTCCACGGCACGGTAACGGTGCGCCAAGCGCTGGGTAATTCGCTCAACATTCCGGCAGTCAAAATGTTGGCGGCGGTTGGGCCGGGCAAGCTCATCAATCGCATGAGCCGGGCCGGGGTTGCGACGTCGCTTCCGCCGGATGCGCCGCCATCGTTGGCCGTCGCGCTTGGCGGGTTGGGGATGCGGCTGCAGGATTTGGCTCATCTCTATACCGCCCTTGCACGCGGCGGCGATCCCGTGCCGTTGACCTGGCTACATAGCGATAAGGTCAAGTTAGGGATCACCAAACAGCCACTGCGTGAGGTCAATAACCGCCGTCTCTTGTCGCCGGTTGCCGCCTGGTATGTGACGGATATTTTGAAAGATGCGCCACCGCCGGCCAACTCCAAAGGCGGCCGTATCGCGTATAAAACAGGCACGTCGTACGGGTACCGGGATGCCTGGGCCATTGGCTACGACGGTCACTATACGATTGCTGTGTGGACCGGCCGCCCGGACAGTCTGCCCACCCCGGGCCTGATGGGCCGCAACGCGGCAGCGCCTATGCTGTTTGATGCGTTCGCGCGGCTATCGCCTAAGCGTGCGCCGTTCAAGTCCGCTCCGTCCGGCGTTTTGCGCGTCAGCGGTGCTGAACTGCCGCCGCCCTTAAAGAGATTTCGAGACGGTGCGGACGACGTTGCCAAGGGTCCGTTCCTGGAGCCCTCCGTGCTGATTGCTTTTCCGCCAGACCGCTCCGAACTCGACATCGAAGACCGGGACGACGAACCGCTGGTGCTGAAAGCGGAAGGGGGCGCGCTGCCGCTGACTTGGCTTGTCGATGGCGCGCCGATTGTGTCAGACCCCCACACCCGCGATGTGTCGTGGCAACCCGATGGGCGTGGCTTTGTGGAGCTGCAAGTGGTCGATGCCAAGGGCTCCGTCGATCGTGTCACCGTCCGGTTGCGTTAGAGTGCTTCCGGAAAAGTGTGCAGCGGTTTTCCGGAAGGAAGCACGG
>JANNSA010000062.1:0-4387 GCA_031402115.1 Hyphomicrobiaceae bacterium
GACGAGGGCGAAGATCAGGCTGGCGACGAAGCGTGCCGACACCAGCACAAGAAACAGGCCGAAAGCGATCTCCAGCTGGCGCTTGGATATGGCATGGGCAAACTTGACGCCGAAGGGCGTCATGTAGGTGGCAAGCGGCGCCACGATGATGAAGGCGATGGCTGACACGTAGCCGATCGACAGCGGCGGCAGCGCGGCGAGTTTCGGCAGTCCACCGAGGATGTACCCAACAGTGCCGGGAATCGAAATCAGCACGCCAAGACCCGACGAGGTGGCGACGGCGCGGTGGATCGGCACGCCATAGAGCGTCTGCAGCAGATTGCCGATCATGCCGCCGCCGATACCCATCAGGGCAGAGAGCAGCCCGATGCCAAGGCCAAGGACCCGCATCAGGGGACGTGCCGGCATGACCTGCGCCAACGTCCAATCATCGCGTCCGGACAACAGCTTGACCGCAGTGACCGATGCCACCAGGACGAAGGCGCCCTTCAGCACAGCAGAAGGTGCATACGCCGCCATCGCACTGCCGGCCAGAACACCGACCACGGTGGGGATGGCCCAGACTTTCAGCGTCGCCAGGTCAACGGCGCCCTTCGCCTTGTGCTTGCGATAGGATTGGATCGATGTCGGGATGATGATGGCGAGCGAGGTGCCCACGGCCAGATGCATGCGGACGTCCGCCGGCACTCCGGCCAGCTCGAACATCTGGTAGAGCACCGGCACGAGAATGGCGCCGCCGCCGACACCGAAGACCCCGGCCAGAAGTCCCGAGATCGCCCCCGACAACAGTAACAGGGCCACGAACGGCAGCAGCGCGTTCAACGAGGCATCCATGCTGGCTCACTTCATCGCGAGTAATGGCATCATGCACGGCCTAGGCTCTCAAGCACGGCGATCAAGTCGGCGCGCTGGCGATCCGCCGCCTGGATAGATTGGCCGCTGCAGACATTGGCAAGATAGGGTTGGCATTCGTTCAGCACGTGCATTGGCCCGCCATAGCCGATGGCGTCGAGTGCATCGAACAGCATCTTCCAATCCACAATGCCGGTGCCAAGCGGCGGGAAGTAGAAGTCAGTGCCTTCAACGCCTGGCTTGCCAAAAGCATCCTTCAGGTGGACGTTGCAAATGCGGGGCCCGAAGCTGGCGACGACCTCGCTAAGAGTCTCGCGGCGCAACGCGAAGTGACTGGGATCAAGCGTGATGCCGAAGTGCCGAGCGCTGCCGTAGCGGGCAAGCACAGCATGTGTCGAGGCGGTATCGAAAGCCAGAGTGCCGATGACCGGCTTGAAGGCAAGCAGGACGCCGGCGCGTTCGGCCTGCGCCAGCAGCGGATCGAAGGCTGCCCACAATCGCGCCCAAGCCTCGTCCCTGCTGAGGTCGCCTGGAATGGCCGGAGCTGCGGGATCCCAAGTGTCAGGCCCGGCATAGACTGAGAGCATCGGCACACCCGCCTCGGCCGCCAGTTCGATGGCGCGGCGCATCGTGCCGATGCGTGCGGTTCGCTGATCGCTGTCGCCACTGATTGGATCGACGAGCGCCCCGAGGGCGTGGACCGGTGCACCAGCACGGCGCGCCTTTTGTACGACTGCTGTTAGCTCGACGACGGAGTCCGGCGCTGTCAGTCCCAGCACTTCGCTGGTCAACTCGATCGAGCGATAGCCCATGCGGGCGGCTGCCTCGACGGTGGCGCGCGCGTCCATGGCGGCAAAGGCCGGATAGGTCACCAAGCCGATGCGCGGCAGCAACGCAGTCACGACCAGCCACCGTCAACGATGAAGCTCTGGCCGGTGATCATCTGACTGTCATCGGCGCCAAGGAACAAGCTCATGCGCGCAACGTCGGGCGGCAAAAGCTTGCGTTTGATCGCCTGCCGCTCGGCGATCAGCTTTTCCGCCGCCGCGTCAATCCATAGCTGCTCCTGGCGCGGCGTGATCACCCAGCCCGGTAAGATGGCGTTGACCCGGATGTCATGCAGGCCAAAGTCGCGCGCCAGGGAGCGTGTCAGGCCAACGATGGCAGCCTTGGCGGTTGTGTAACAGACATAGCCGCCTTCTCCCATCACCCAAGTCGTCGACGAGTAGTTGATGATCGCGCCGCCACCATTAGCCTTCATGCCGTCGTACACGGCCTGTGCCGCAAAGAAATAGTGCTTCAGATTGACGGCCATCCGGTTGTCCCAATAGGCCGAGTCGACGCTAGCAAAGTCATGCCGGTCGTCCGACCCGGCATTGTTGACCAACACACGAAACGGACCCGCTTCCGCTGCCAGTTGAGCGATCGTTGATCGATAGGCATCGGTGTCGGTAACATCGCAAAGGCGGAACAGCGGCGCGTGCTTCACTCGTGGCGCCAAGCCGGAAACCGTTTCCCGCGACGGTCTTTCTGCGCAATCGACAAAAGCCACCCGAGCCCCCTGCAGTGCGAAGTGTTCGACCAGCGAAGCGCCGATACCGCTGCCGCCGCCACTGATCAACACAGGCAGATCCATCAGACTCGCGTAGTTTGCGAATTTCGTGCCAGGCATGGGTCTTTCCTATTTGTGGTCTTTGATTGCGCGCAGTAGGATCTGCGCCGTGATCGAGCCGATCGAACCGCCGGATTCGTCTTCGACAATGATGGGTGCGTCACTGGTCAACGCGCAGTCCACAAGCGTATCCAGGGTCGCGTCGCGGCGGACGCGCGGGCCACTGGAGGCTGGACTGGTAGCTGACATGATGGCGCCGGCCGTGACGTAACGCAGCCGCGACATGCCTTCAGTGAAACTGGCGACATAGTCGTCGGCCGGCTGCAGGATGATTTCCTCGGGTGTGCCAACCTGCACGAGTATGCCGTCCCGCATGATGGCGATGCGATCACCCAGGCGCATAGCCTCTTCCAGGTCATGCGTGATGAACACGGTCGTCTTGGCCGGGCGCCGGGCGAGTTCGAGGAACTGGTCCTGCAGATTGCGCCGGATCAGGGGATCAAGGGCTGAGAACGGTTCGTCCATCAGCAGGATTTCGGGATCGATGGCGAGTGCCCGGGCAATGCCGACGCGCTGCTGCATGCCACCAGACAATTCGGCGGGATAGCGATTGCCCCAGCCATCCAGCTGCACTTGCCGCAGCATGGTGTCGGCAATCGCAAAGCGCTCGGCGCGCTTTGTTTTGCGCACTTCCAGCCCGAAGGCGACATTGTCACGCACAGTGCGGTGCGGCAGCAGCGCCATGTTCTGAAACACCATGCCGATCTTGCTGGCGCGCAGCTGCCGCAATTCCCGATCGCCCATGGCAGCGACGTTGCGGCCACCAATGCGGATTTCCCCGGCCGTTGGCTCGATCAGCCGATTGAGGTGGCGCACGACTGTCGACTTGCCGGAGCCCGATAAACCCATAACGCAGAAGATCTCACCGCGCCGCACAGCAAAGCTGACACCGGCAACTGCCACGACGCAATTGTGGCTCCGGGCGGCCTCGGTCTTACTCAGGCGCTCCTTGATGACTGTACGGATCTTGTCCGGGTTGGCGCCATAGACCTTCCACAGATCCGTGCAGTCGATCATCGCATCGCCGGCACCGTTCTGCATCGGCTACCCCTTCGCCTAGCTGACTGTGTATCGGCTTACGGTAGCCGTGTTCAACTCGACACCAAGGCCTGGTCCTTCCGGCACGGCAACATAGCCATTGCCATCGACCGTGATGCGCCCGGTCGCCAGCTCGTTGCGGATCGGCGAAGGGCTCACCGAATACTCGATCAGGTCCTCCTTTGGTTCCGCGCTCATGATGTGCAGATTGGCCGCCAACAGAAGATCCGACTTGTAGTGATGCATCAGCATGCGCTTGCCATTCGCGCGAGCGATCTGACTGATCTGGCGGACCTCGGTAAAGCCGCCGGCAAGCGTCAGATCGGGTTGGACGATGTCGACCCGGCCCCGCTCTATCAGCGCCGCGAACTCGTGGTGCGTCGTTGCCCCGAGATCACCGGCAGCGATTGGCACGCCATGCCCTTGCAGGCTGGCATAGCCTTCGAGATCGTCGAGCGGCAATGGCGCCTCCAACCATTGTATGCCCGCTTCCGCCAAAGCCGGCAGCGCCCGCAACGGCTCGCCAGCCGTCTTCCAGGCGCCATACATGTCGACCATCAATGGCATATCGGAGCCGCAATGGGCGCGCGCGACCGCAATCGCCTTCGCCATCCGGTCAGCGCCGCGCTTGCCGAGCCAGTTGGCCTCGGCGCACAACTTGATGGCTCGCGGGTGATAGGCGAGCACGTCATCAAGCGCGCTCCGCACCGTGTCCGCCGTGTCGCCCATTGGATAAGCCGAAACATAGGCTGGCAGTTTCCTGCGCTTGGCGCCGCCGAGCAGAGTCGAGACCGGCACGCCCTCGGCCTTGCCGCGAAGATCCCA
>JANNSA010000063.1:0-1870 GCA_031402115.1 Hyphomicrobiaceae bacterium
CCTGGCATGCCGGCATCACGGCGATCCATCAGGAGACGGTGATGTTCGACGACCTGACGGTCGCGGAGAACGTGTTCATGGGCCACATGCCCGTCACCGCACGCGGGCTGGTGGACTGGCCCGCAATGCGAACGCGGACCACCGATCTGCTCAAGCGGCTGGAGGCGGATGTGACGCCGGACACGCCCCTGAAGCGGCTCGGCGTCGCGCAGAAGCATCAGGTCAGCATCGCCCGCGCCTTGTCGCATGATGCCCGCATCGTCATCATGGACGAGCCGACGGCGGCATTGTCGGCGCGCGAGATCGACGATCTGTTCCGGATTGTCGCCAGCCTGAAGCAGCAGGGTCGCGGCATCCTGTTCATTTCGCATAAGTTCGATGAGATCTTCCGCATCGCTGATCGCTGGACCTGCCTGCGCGATGGCGAGCAGGTCGGCGAAGGCGCGATCGGCGCGATCAGCGAGAGCCAATTGGTCAAGCTGATGGTCGGCCGGCCGATTGACCAGGTGTTCCCGAAGCGCGACTTGCCGATCGGCGAGGTCGTGCTTGATGTCGCCGGCTTGAGCAATGCCACCGAGTTCGCGGACATTTCGTTCGCTCTGCGCGGTTCGGAAATCCTTGGGCTGTATGGGCTGGTTGGCGCCGGCCGGTCGGAAGCCATGCAGGCGCTGTTCGGCATCAGCCGGCTGGCTGCGGGAACGGTGAAACTGAACGGCAAGCCGATCAGCATCGGCTCAGCCTCCGAAGCGATCGCGGCTGGCATCGCCTATGTGCCGGAGGACAGGCAGGTGCAGGGTGCCGTCCTGGATTTGCCGATTGCCGACAACGTCACGCTCGCCTCGCTTGCTGCGCATGTGCGCAATTGGATGCTCAGCCGCCCGTCGGAACTCGGCGCTGCCAAGACCTATGGCGGCCGGCTGTCGGTCAAGGCCGCTGCCTGGGATCAGTCGCTTGGCGAATTGTCGGGCGGCAATCAGCAGAAAGTCGTCGTCGCCAAATGGCTGGCGACCAAGCCGAAGGTGATCATCCTCGACGAGCCGACCAAGGGCATCGACGTCGGGTCGAAGGCGGCGGTGCACGACTTTATCGGCGAGTTGGCGGCTGACGGGCTGGCTGTCGTGCTGATCAGCTCGGAACTGCCCGAGGTGATGGGTTTGGCCGACCGCATCCTGGTGCTGAAGGAAGGCCGCATTGTCGGCGAATTCGCGCGCGGGCGCTGGAGCGCGGAAGCCATCGTCGCGGCGGCGACCAACCCGCGCGCGGTGACGGGCATGTGCCCCATGAACACGTTCTCCGCGACCGTCAGGTCGTCGAACATCACCGTCTCCTGATGGATCGCCGTGATGCCGGCATGCCAGGCATCGCGCGGCGTGGCAAAGCTGACAGAGCGGCCGTCGAACGCGATGGTGCCGGCGTCGGGGGTGTAAATGCCGGTCAGGATCTTCACCAGCGTCGATTTGCCAGCGCCGTTCTCGCCCAGCAGCGCCGTGACCGTGCCGGCATGCAGGGAAAGGTCGACGTTGTGCAGCGCCCGCACGCCGGGGAAGGATTTGCTCAGGGCGGTGGCGACTAGGAGGGGGCCAGCCGGTGTGACGGTATCCATGCGATCCATTCTCTTACGTCTCGGCAGCGCGGCTCCAGCGGCGCCCGGCCGACGAACACCCGAGGATGTTAACACCGGTTGGGGGAACGGGGGTCAATCGAGGGCCAGTAATGGTCGCGTCATAGTCGCCGGCAGTGACCTGCCTCAGGCTGCCGGACGTGATCAAGTCTCGAGATCACGCGCTTCAGTTTCGGGCCGCGATGGCGCTGGACGGCCGGTTGTCACGCGATAAGATACGACCATGACGCTTGCACCAAAATTGCCACC
>JANNSA010000064.1:0-8323 GCA_031402115.1 Hyphomicrobiaceae bacterium
TTTCAGTCAATTTTCCCAATAATCCAACCGGCGCGATCCTGCCAAAGGCGATCTTTGCCGGGCTGATCGATTTATGCCGGAAACATGATCTGTGGCTGTTCAGCGATGAGGTCTACCGCTTGATCGAGCGCGATCCGACGATCCGGCTGCCGCAAGCCGCCGATGTTTATGAAAAAGGGATCTCGCTCAATGTGATGTCCAAGGCCTATGGTCTGCCGGGACTGCGCATTGGCTGGCTGGCGTGCCAGGACCGCGACGTGCTCGTCGCCTGTGAGCGCTACAAGCACTTCCTGTCGATCTGCAATTCCGGGCCATCTGAAGTACTGGCGGAAATAGCGTTGAAGGCGCGGGCGCCTATCCTGGAGCGCAACCGCACGATCACGCGCGGCAATTTGGCGTTGCTCAACGGATTCTTTGCAGACTTTCCCGAGCTGTTTGAGTGGCGCGAGCCGGACGGCAGCTGCGTTGCCTTCATGAAGTACAAAGGTCCAGAAGGCGTCGAGGCGTTCACAGAACAACTGGTGGAACAAGCCGGCGTGTTGTTTCTGCCGTCCAGCATCTATCGCTCGGAACTGGGGCCGGTGCCCGCCGATCGCTTCCGCATCGGGTTTGGCCGCCACGGCATGGCGGAGGGCCTAGCCGCCATGCGCAGCTGGCTGCTGAGAAACCGTGCATGAGCCCGCGCATGCAGCCTCTCGCGACGGGCGCCTTCGCCATTTACACGATCGACGATCTACGCCCCCTGCTTGACCATCGCCCGATCATCGAGGCGGTCCGCGTCGCCCTGATCCAGCACAGCGCCGGTCATGTGCAATCACCGATGCCGGGGGAATTGCGGTTCCCCAGGGCCCCAGGCGACTGCCACATCAAGTTCGGGCATCTGATGGGCGAGCCGAGCTTTGCCATCAAGGTCGCGACGGGCTTTTACAACAATGCCGCCCGTGGCTTGCCCGTCAACAATGGGCTGACGCTGGTCTTCGATGCCGAGACTGGCGTGCCGCAAGCGCTGTTCCAGGATGGCGGCTGGTTGACGGCTTGGCGCACGGCGGCGGCCACCGCATTGGCCGCGCATTGTCTGGCGCCGCGGCGCGCCCCGACGATTGGCATGATTGGTACCGGTCTGCAGGCCACGCTCGCCGTCGAGTGGATCGAGAAGCTCATTCCTGCGGCTCGTTTCCTGATGCTCGGTCGGGATCCGCAGCGCACCGCCGTGATCGCCGGCCAGTGTGGCGCCACCGCCGCCCGCTCGATCGTTGAGCTGATGGCGCACTCCGATATCGTTGTCACCGCGACGCCGTCCGAAGCGCCCCTGTTCGATGCCGAATTGGCCAGGCCCGGCATGCACTTTGTCGGCGTCGGCGCCGATAGCGGCGGCAAGCACGAATTGCCCGTTGCCCTGTTCGGCCGAGCCCAGACCATCCTGACCGACGACCACCACCAATGCCGGGCGCTCGGAGACTTTGGCCGCGCAGTCCGCGCCGGTGCCGTTGCCGAAGACGCGGATCGCGCATTCGGTTCGGCCCTGGCGGGAGCCTTGCCACGCGATCGGCAGCCGGCAGACATCAGCATCGTTGACCTGACCGGCCTCGCCGCCCAGGATATCGCCATCGCCAATTGGTTCCGTCAGCAACTGTCCTACGCCTGATGACGCGGACACCCGGGGACTGCGTATTGGCGCGGAAAACTCTCGGCGATATGTCAGGTGGACCTGCAGAATACGCAATCAGCGCGCGACTGATGCTCATCGGTTGCACCAGAATTATGTGGAGCTGGAATGCTTGCTGACGAACGAATTCTGATCGTTCAGGACGATCGAGCGACGAGCCAGATGATGTCTCAGTTTCTGATCGAAGCTGGGTATGCGGTTACGATCGCAACCAATGCGCGCGATATGGACCGCGAGTTGAAGTTGCGGAGAACTGATCTCCTGCTGCTGAATGTCGTACTTCCTGGCGAGGGTGGCGAGAGCATTTGCCGGCGCCTGCGACAGGAAAACGGCCCGCATTCAGACACTGCGATCATCATGGTTTCAGCCAATGGAGAGGAAATCGATCGGGTCGTCGGATTGGAGTTGGGCGCAGACGATTACCTGACCCAACCGTTCAGTTTGCGCGAGCTTTTGGCACGGATCCGGGCTGTCGTCCGGCGCTGTGGACTGGCGTCACCGCCGCCGAAACCGCTCGGTGAGGTTGTGAGCTTCATGAACTGGCGGATGCTGCCATTACAGCGCCAGGTGACAAGCGCTGAAGGGGCACAAGTTACTCTCACGTCCGCTGAATTCGATTTGCTCAAGGTCTTCTGCATGCACCCGGGCCAGATTCTGACGCGCGACATGATCCTCGATCTTACCCAAGGCCGCATTGCAGGCCCGCTCGAAAGAAGCGTTGACATACTTGTCAGCCGGCTGCGTTACAAACTGGAAGACCAGCCAGAAGATCCGCAATTGATCAAAACCGTCCACGGGAAGGGTTATATGTTTACCGGTAGGACAGAATAGCATCTGGCTTATGCGTCGACGTTATCGTGCCCGCAGATCAGCGTGTTGGTGGTTTGCTGGCACAATGAATTGCAAGCGATACGTCGCCTCGGCGCCGGCCATCCCAATCGATGCCGACGCCCTCAATAATCCTGCTACAGAATGAATGATCGGCAGTCAAAGTCGGGACTGGTGTTCTGGTCCGCACTTTAAATGCCCTACCGGCTGATCAGAATTGATAGTTTACGATCAATCCGCCACTGAACTGATCCGCTGATCCCTGATCCTTAACGAGTGGACTGTCAGCGGCGTTGTCAAGCAAGCGGCTATAACCGACGCTGGCACCTGCAGAGATCTTGTCAGTGAACTTGTAAAGCAGCCCAACATCGACACCAACGTTCTTGAACCCAGCTTCGGCGTCAAATTTGCGATAGCCGCTTTTCAAGGATTGAGCTGCGGTGATCCCAAAGAACTTCGACATGTAGTTGTCGTCAGCCCAGCTGGCTGACAGGCCAAAGCTGCCGAATAGCTTATCCGAGAAGCCGTGATTGTAGCCGACCGCAAAGTTCGCAACGGTGCCTTCATGGCCATCGCCGACGTTCTTGAGAACCGTTGCGTTGAAGGCGACAATGCCAAAATCTGCGCCGACGAACCCGCCGACATCGACGCCGGCATCGATATCACCAAGGTTCTTCAGAGCTTTGTTATCATCGGCCTCGCGACCGCGGCCTGCCTGCACAATCGGGCCCGCGCTGATTGGAGACGCTTCCGACGCAATCAGCGGAACTGCGTTCAGTCGCAAGCCGATTCCCTCGACAAACAGCATGTTCTTGTAGCTGATCTGCCATGCGGGTATGGGCGAAAATTCGTAGTCGTCTGATCCTTCGTAGTCGGTGCCGAACCCAGCACCACCACCGAGAGCCACGACCCAAGCCGGTTGCACCGCCGGCCCTGCAAGATCTTCTGCGGCGATGTCTGATAGATCGGCCGCTTCAACTCCAGTTGCTGTTAGACAAATGGCGGCTGTCACCGCAGTTCGCGCAGCACTTCGTGCCACCCACCGCGCTTGGCGCGGCCAGCTGTTCGCACTCATCATGTGTCTCCGTTGCCCCAAATCAGCCAAATGCCAATTTAGCCATGCGCCTGCAGCGACACCAACCTATTGATGTATAATATTGTTGCTGCATGTAACCGGATGGCAGGCGTTCTCAGGAACTGCCGCCTTTTCGAACCATAATCGCTGCGGATCCATCGGCAAACTGGGTTGCGAATGCGTAGGGTGCGAAAGGCCTTCTTCAGGCCGTATCGCACCGAAACAAGCAGTAGCGCCAGCCTCTGGTGCGATACGGCGAAGACGCCTTTCGCACCCTACATCGTGGCAAAACGGGTAGGGTGCGAAAGGCCTTCTTCAGGCCGTATCGCACCGCAACAGACCGTAGCGCCAGCCTCTGATGCGATACGGCGAAGATGCCTTTCGCACCCTACCTCGTGTCAAACCGGGTAGGGTGCGAAAGGCCTCTGGCCGTATCGCACCGCAACGGGCCGTCGGCGCCAGCCTCTGGTGCGATACGGCGAAGACGCCTTTCGCACCCTACATCGTGGCACAACATACGCGAAGTGATTGACTTGTTGTACTGACTGTCCCTAGCGACACGGCGGGCGTGGCCATTGCGCCAGCGCCAAGGGCTTGACACATCTGTTACAGTGCTTGTGGCTTGCCGTGAGCCTGTGCCGCACAGCTGTTGCTGGCTGCTGCAACAGGGTCGTGGTGGCCACGGTCGCGCTTCGTACCGACCAGCCGTTGAAAGCTTCAAAGTGAACGTGCACATCATGCCCGCTGATCAGCACCACCACACAGACGCCCCGCCTTCAACACCGGCGGGCCGGCGACGGCTGCGCAATGCGCCGTTGCTGGGCATCCCGCCGTTTACGCTGAGCCTGCTGCGGCTCGGACTGGCGCCGCGTCTGCGCATTGCCGCCGTGGCCGTGGTGTTCGTGTGGGCGCTCATTCTGCCAGTATTGGGGTATGGCCGGTGACCAACGCGCAGCACACGCATGCCACGGCTGACGACGGGCGCAAACCAGTGTCCAGCCTCGGCGTGCGCTTTGACAATGTCACGCTCGGCTATGACGGCCACCCGGCGGTGCATCATTTGAGCGGCGGCATTGCGCCTGGTACGCTGATGGCCGTGGTTGGACCCAATGGTTCGGGCAAGTCGACCTTGCTGAAGGGCATCGTTGGTGCGCTGAAGCCGCTGGATGGCCGCATTGCGCTGGCTGGCATTGGTCAGCGCGACATCGCCTATTTGCCGCAAAGCGCTGAGATTGATCGCGGTTTTCCGTTAACGGTGCTCGACCTGCTGACGCTTGGGCTGATCGGCAAACGCGGGCTGTTTGGTGGCACGACGTCTGATGATGACGAGCGGATGCGCACGTGCCTGCAGGCTGTCGGCTTGTCAGGCTTCGCGGAGCGTCCGATTGAGACCCTATCTGGCGGCCAGTTGCAGCGCTGCTTGTTTGCACGCGTGATGTTGCAGGATGCGCGCGTGATCCTGCTGGATGAACCGTTCAACGCCATCGACGCCAAGACGGTGGGCGATCTGGTCGCCCTGGTTCGGCGCTGGCATGGTGAAGCGCGCACCATCATCGCGGTGCTGCATGACATGGAGCTGGTGCGCCATGTGTTTCCCGAAACGCTGCTGCTGGCGCGCCATGCGGTGGCCTGGGGTCCGACGGATCAGGCCCTGGCGCCCGAAAATCTGTTAAAAGCGCGTCGCATGACCGAGGCTTGGGACGAGCAGGCGCCGTGGTGTCATGTCGATGATGCGGTGGTTGCCGCAGCATGAACCTCTACGACCTGCTGATCCAGCCATTTGTCGAGTTCGCCTTCATGCGTCGGGCGCTGGTGGGCGCGCTTGTGCTGTCAATCAGCGCGTGTCCGGTCGGCGTCATACTGATGCTGCGCCGCATGAGCCTGACGGGCGATGCCATGGCGCATGCCATCCTGCCGGGCGCTGCCGCCGGTTTCCTGTTCGCTGGTTTGCACGTCCTGCCGATGACCGTTGGTGGTATGATCGCTGGCCTGGTGGTGGCGCTCGCGGCCGGTGCGATCTCGCGACTGTCGGTGCAGCGCGAGGATGCCAGCCTGGCCGCGCTGTATCTGATTTCGCTGGCGCTTGGCGTGCTGCTGGTCAGTTTGCGCGGCTCCAGTGTTGACCTGATGCATGTGCTGTTCGGCTCTGTGCTGGCGCTCAACAACGATGCGCTGCTGCTGATTGGCGGCATTGCCACAGCCACGCTGGTGGCGCTGGCGGTGATCTGGCGGCCCTTGGTGGCGGAGTGCTTTGATCCGGTCTTCCTGCGTGGTGTCAGTGGCGCCGGCCCCTATGTTCACACGGCATTCTTGGTGCTGGTCGTGCTCAATCTGGTTGGCGGCTTCCAGGCGCTGGGCACGCTGCTCTGCGTCGGTCTGATGATGCTGCCGGCAGCAGCCGCGCGGTTCTGGACATTGCGCCTGGAGCCGATGTGCCTGATCGCGATTGCCATTGGCATCGTGTCGAGCATTGCGGGCCTGTTGCTGTCATACCACGCCAGCCTGCCATCGGGACCTTCGGTGGTGCTGACGGCTGGCGCGCTGTATGTTGGATCCTTGTTCGGCGCGCCACGTGGCATTCTCTGGATGCGCGCGCCACAGCGGGCTCACCGTGCCAGCTGACTATTCAACGCCGCCATCAACCATGGAACCTTTTCGCATGAGAAACCGAAGCTGGCTTGCCGTGATCACGGCTGTTGGAGCACTGACTAGTCTGGTCATCCCGAGCCCGGCGCAAGCTGCGCAAACCAAAGTCGTGGCCAGCTTCTCCGTTCTTGGCGACATGGTGGCGCGGATTGGTGGCGAGCACGTCGCGGTGGTTACCCTGGTGGGGCCGAACGGCGACGCGCATGTTTATGAACCGTCGCCGAAGGATGCGCAGGCAATTGCCGCCAGTGACCTGCTGGTTGTCAACGGGCTGGGCTTTGAAGGCTGGATGACGCGGCTGCGTGAGGCGGCCGGGCACCAGGGCCGGATGGTAACAGCAACCAACGGCGTGCAGACCCGCGAGATGGTGCATGGCGATCACACCGAAACCGATCCACACGCGTTTCAGAGCCTCAGCAACGGCTTGGTTTACGTGGCGAACATCACGACCGGCTTGTGCGCCGCCGATCCGCAGCACTGCACGACATTTCAAGCCAACGCCAAAACCTATCGTGACGAGATTGCCGCGCTTGATGCGGAACTGAAAAGCCAGCTTGGCGCGTTGGCGAGTAACCAGCGTCTGGTGATCACCTCGCATGACGCTTTCGGCTACTTCGCCGCTGCCTACGGGCTCGAGTTCAAAGCGCCCGAGGGCTTCAGCACCGAGTCTGAAGCGTCGGCCAAGGACGTGGCGGCGCTGATCACGCAAATCAGAGAAACCGGCGCACGCGCATTGTTCGTCGAGAACATGAGCGACCCGCGCTTGGTGGAACAGATCGCTCGCGAAACCGGGGCGCGCATCGGTGGCACGCTGTATGCCGACAGCTTGTCGCCGCCCGGCCAGGCTGCGGCAAGCTATCTCGCAATGTTCCGGCACAATGCCCGGCAACTCATCGCCGCCCTTGCCGATGGCTCTTGACTGCAAAGTTGGGCATCATCACTGCCAGTGACTTGACGGTTCCCCCGATCTAACCATGTGATGGGTCCTCGCGGTACCTCTTGACGGAGTAACAAAGTGGCGAGCAGCATCTTCAGTGGCACCATCCCTGCCCTCATGACGCCGTGTACGAAGCAGCGGCGGCCGGACTTTGCGGCGCTGGTCGAGCGGGCGCGGGCGCTGATCGCGGCCGGCATGTCGGCGGTGGTTTATTGCGGTTCGATGGGCGACTGGCCACTGCTGACCGACGAGGAGCGCATGACCGGTGTCGAGCGACTCGTTGGCGCCGGCATCCCGGTCATCGTTGGCACCGGTGCGCAAAATCCAGCGCGGGCGACGGCGCTTGCCGCGCATGCCAAGAAGTGCGGCGCGCAAGGCCTGATGATCATTCCACGCGTGCTATCGCGCGGCGCGTCGGTGGCAGCGCAGCGTGCGCATTTTGAAAGCATCCTGACAGCGGCGGTCGATCTGCCCTCGGTGATTTACAACAGCCCCTATTACGGGTTCGAGACCAAGGCTGATTTGTTCTTCGCTGTGCGCGCCGGTTTTCCGCACCTCGTCGGCTTTAAGGAGTTTGGCGGGCCGGCGGCCTTGCGCTATGCCGCTGAGTACATCACCTGCGGCGATCCGGCGTTGACGTTGATGGTGGGCGTCGACACCCAGGTGGTGCACGGCTTTGTCAACTGCGGCGCGACCGGGGCCATCACCGGCATCGGCAATGTGCTGCCGGAGCAAGTGCTGCATCTGGTGGCACTGTGCCAGAAGGCAGCAGCTGGTGATATCGCGGCGCGTACCCGGGCGCTGGAGTTGGAAGCGGCCCTTGGCGTGCTGTCGAGTTTCGACGAAGGTGCCGACCTGGTGTTGTACTACAAGTACCTGCTTGTCCTGGAGGGGCACAAGGAATACGCCCTGCACTTCAACGCGTCGGACGAGCTCAGCGCGAGCCAGCGGCACCACTGCGAGACGCAGCTCGCGCAGTTCAAGCGCTGGTACGCGGCATGGTCCACCGCGACGACGCCGGCCGGCCGGGACTGAGCCCCGCTCGCGACGGCGTCAGGTCGCGATCCGGGCCCAGGCCGGAACCGGTGCCCATTGCCGGTTCATCGCGCGCTTGAGGGCGGCAAGGCCCGCCACGGCGAGCAGCAGCAGGACAAGGGATCGCGGCTCCGGG
>JANNSA010000065.1:0-3281 GCA_031402115.1 Hyphomicrobiaceae bacterium
GAACAGCTTTTCGCTGATGGGGATGGGCTGCCATTTCATGCGGTCAGCCCGTCGATACGACCTTTGCCGATACCGTCCACTCGACCGTCTTAGCCGCCGCACCAGTCACCTGAATCAAGGCCTCATCGGCCGCCACCGCGAATGCGCCCACCCATGAGGCATCACTACTGACCTCGGCCTGCAAGGTAATGGTGCCGCCGAGCAGCGCCGCATTGGAGTAAACCAGAACGCCGCTGGTGGTGGCCGATCCGCCGGTCGTGCCGGTGATTACCTCTCCAGAGACAAACTCCTTGGTGATGTTCTTGAGCGTCAACGTCCCGGTGGCGCCGGCATCAGCATCGGCCATGACGCGCGCCGTAGCGCCGCTGGTGGCGCCAGTAATGATTTCCCCGACAACGAAATTGGATGTCTGCCCAACATATGCCAGCGCCGCCCCAGGACGCCATGCGGTGCGCGCGATGCCGATGCTGAAATAGTCGATATTGTTGCGGCCGATACCAACGATCATGGCGTCGACGTTGATAACCTCGCCGGCCCCCAATTTGTAGGCCCACGCCGTTGTTGCCGCGGCCGCGGTGGTGACGCCGCTGCTGCCGGGCGCATCGCCAAGCATGGTGCGCTGGCGCATGAAGCGCGTGCCGTCGCCGGCAATCGTCACGGCGGAATCCTCGATGCAGTCGCGGAAGATCACGCTGTTCTGCGGGATGGTGAGCGTGAATGCGATCGTGCTCAACTCCATCTTGTCGAAAATTACGTCCTGTACGGTGTCTTGCAGCGTGACGGTGCCACCGCTCATGCTGCCGCCATCGAAGTGCACATTGATGACGGTGTTCTCGTTCGATGATGTCGTCGGCGTGCCGTCCTTGATGACCAGATCGGCGGTGTTGCCGGTCCAGTAGCAGCCGGGCGCCTTGATGTATCGCGCGCCCTCGATGTGCAGCGCCGTGCCGGTGTTGTTCTCGAAGCCGACTTCGCGCAAGGTGTTGTTCCAGACCTTCTTGTCGACGTACTTGATTTCGATGCCCTTGCCGGTGCAATTGCTGACGACGCCGCCGGTCCAAGAATTCTGGCGGATCTCGTCGCCATTGACCGACACCCCATTGTTGTCGCCGTACCACTTGACGCCGGTGGTGCAACCGTCAACGTCGACGCGCAACCAGTTGCAGCGCCGGCCGCCCTGGAGGAATGCGCCCGTCTCGAAATTCTTGATCTGCACATCCTCCATGATGACGCGCTTGCGCGCGCGCGCGAACATGCCGACGCCCAACGCAACCTTGTTCACGCCATCGAGCGTGAGGCGCGCAAGGCCGGCATTGTTGCCGGAAATGGTGACGCACTCGGCGCCGGTTTGGCATTGCAGGATGGTGACGCCGTTGCCGCGCCCTTGCAGGATGACGCCCACCGGAACGGTCAGCCCGGTAAATGCGTAGGTGCCCTCCGGCAGCAGCACGCGGCAGCCGTTGGACGAGCTGGCCGCCGCCGCCGCGATCGCCGCCGTGATGGTCGTGTTGTTGGTGGCGGCCGACTGCCCGGCGCCCACCAGCCCGTAATTTTCCGCGTAAATCTCGTCTGCGAACAGATCCTCTAACTTGCGCGCAACGCTGCCACCGGTCACGATCACGGTTGCGTCGCTGGCGTCCTCACCAACCAGGTTGGCCAGATTGGTGCGGATGACGCCGGTTTGCTCCAGTCCGTCCACGTCGATATAGTGCGCCACGCCGACGTACACCGGCGCCAGCAGTTTGCCGTAGGTGATGCCATTCTGGGTATAGCGCTGGAGCGTCTGCGGATTGGTCGCAGCTACCGTCAGCGCCTCGTCGGTGAACAGGCTCGCCTTGGTGGTGGTGCCCGGCAGGTACACGGTGACAAGTGCGCCGCCATATGGGGCGCGCCACAGCTCGAAAAACCCGCCCGCCATACGCAAAACTGACATGATCGGCCCTCAGTTGTGGAACACGCGCACGCGCACCGTGCCCGATGCCAAGTTGATCGGAGCGCCGGAAATGTTGGTCAACGTCGCCGTGACAACGCCGGCCGCAGTGACTTGCGCATTCGGTAGCATGCTCGAGTCCGGCAGCGAGAACGATGCGATGGCCAGATCGCCAATGGCCGCCTCACTGACTGCCACGGTGGTTTGCTCCGACGCGCCGGCCGCGCACGATCCAGGGTTCCATGTGGCGGACCCGTAATACTCATTCGCGCGCCCGATGACGCCGGTATCGTGGTCCGCCACGCCGTTGGCCAGCGTGACCTCACCGATGACCGCCGCACCAATGTAGACGGGCGCCGGAAACTTGCCGTCGCTGTCGAGCATCTGCGGGTTGAGCAGCGTTCCAGCGCCGGTCTGGGCATCGTAGAGCGTCGCCAGCGTAGCCGTCTTGGCGCCGAACGCATCGACCAGGTAGAACGCCACTTGCGCGCCCACGTAGACCTCGTTGGCAAACTGGAAGTCTGGAATCGCTTGCCGTACTTGGCTCATCATGCCCCCCAGGCTTCGGTGCGTTGCGGCTCGCCGCTCATGGGCTGCTCCTTGTTTGCATAGGCGGTCATGCGCGCACGCAGGTTTCCGGCCTCTGCGGCGATGTCGTTTTTGACTTGGAGCGCCAAGCGCTTGACCGGCCCGGCGCCGACTTGGGCTGCGGTCGCCAGAATCATCCACAGTTGAAATTCGGCACGCATCTGGTGCGCCGTGTCTCCGGCATTGCGCGTGAGATCCGGCGCGTATTGCTGGACCGTCAATTTCAGGGTGTACGTGTCCACGGTCGGAACGTAGTAGACCTTCATCATCGGCCTGATGGCCGTGCGGTCGATGTAGATGATGCAGGGGGTGCCGGTCGCCGTCTTTTTCGGGATGGCGTCGAATTCGTCCCAATCCACAATCCTGATAGGCAGCTCGTTGCCGTTCGCATCGGACAGCGTCGCCCCTATCGGGAAAAGCACATTTCCGGGCGGCAATTGCGTTCCCATCGCGTCCAACAGGTCGTACTCGTCCTCGTTGGCGTCGAGCGCAATGTCGATCTGGCGCTTCTGGAGCCAAAAGCATTTCGTGGTGCCGGTGAATTCCTGCACCACAAGGTTCATCCAGTCTACGGTGCGCGCCAGGTGCACCGGGTCCGCCGCCGAATCGTTGACCGTGAACGCGCCAATTTTTTGCAGCACAAGCTCGGCGAGCTTCTTGACCGAGTGGATCGTCGGCCCGGAATGCTCGATCGCCTCATGGACGGAGACGATGGTGGTCATGGAATTATCACCATTGGTAAATCAGCGACACCGAACCGCCG
>JANNSA010000066.1:0-2366 GCA_031402115.1 Hyphomicrobiaceae bacterium
GCGATGTCGATCGAACTGGCATCGGTGTCAGGACGGCTGGCGAGAATTCGCGAAACAATGACGTAGCAAGCAAACCAGTAAATGATGTTCTGGCCCGCAAGACTGACTATGAACATGTCGAGAGTCTTCGTGTCGAGCGTATTTAGAGCGTGGTTTGCCAGCAGACAGCCGACGATCCAAATGGCCACTTCCCGTCGGCTGATGCCTTTGAGCCCAGCAGAGTCACGCCCAATTGTACGAGCGGTGAGACCTAGTTCTGGCATTGACTGTTACAAACCCTAGGGGCCGCGAACTCTGGGAACGAGCGAAGCAGATGCCTCGGTGTTACGACCCAATATGTCCGGCGATCCGCTCTATCAGCGGCGGTGCCGTAAACTCTTGGCTAGCCGGTATCCAAGATAGATTCCGCCCGCTGCCAGCAGGCCTGGTAATCCAAGGACGCCCAAGGCGGGAGCGGGAACAGGTGCGCTGCCAGCAAGAACCGATCCAACAGTTTCAAGCCAGATGCAGGCGCTCGATAGTGCGAGCACGATGACTTTCGAAAGTTCTCTATTCATCTGAGCAAGTCTCCCGTCGGCTTATCCAACTTGGCAACTAACCCTCTTGAAGACCGCATCATGCCAATCCGCTGTTTAAGCATCGAGTCTGTGGGGCGTCCAGCCACATGTTATCCCTGACCGGTGCGAGCCTGTGCGGATTGACAGGACGGGGCTTATTTCGTGGCATCGCTGCAACATGCTGGACCAATTTAAGGTGTGTCGCTCAGCCCCAACGCCAGCTGCACCGGCTTGAACGAGCGGCGGTGGAGGGCTGAAACGCCGAGGCGCTGCAGCGCGTCTTTGTGTTCTGGCGTGCCGTAGCCCTTGTGGCGGGCGAAGCCGTAACCGGGAATCTCGCGGTCGAAGGCGATCATCATCCGGTCGCGCGTGACCTTGGCGATGATTGAGGCCGCGGCAATCGACACGCACTTGGCGTCACCTTTGACGATCGTCCGGCATTCACACGCGAGCCCCGGCGCTTTGTTGCCGTCGATCAGCGCGAGGCGCGGCGCGAGCGCCAATCCGCAGACCGATACGGTCATCGCCCACATGGTGGCGTTCAGAATATTGTCGCGGTCGATCCGCTCGGCGTCCGCGATGCCAACGCCCCATGCGAGGGCCATTTTGGTAATCTGGCCATAGAGGAGTTCGCGGGCGTCTTCGTCGAGCGCCTTGCTATCGTCGAGGCCCGCCGGAATGTTGCTGGAATCGAGAATCACGGCCGCCGCCACCACCGGCCCGGCCCAAGGGCCCCGGCCGGCTTCGTCGATGCCGGCAATCGGCGCACGGCCAAGCTCGATCTCGACGCTTTCGAGATCGAAGGTCGGTCGGATGCGCGAATCGCGAATTCTCATGGGCCCACCATCGAACTGACGGGGCAAAGAGTCAAAAAATCGGGGTAGCGGCAACGTTGCCGCCCGGCATCGCGTGACAGGCCGCCTGCCGCCAGTTATGCGAAGGCGCCATGCTGCACATCAACGACCTCACATACCGTATTGAAGGCAAGCCGATCTTCGAAGCCGCCACGGCTGGTGTGCCGACCGGCCACAAGGTCGGCCTGGTCGGCCGCAATGGCGCCGGCAAATCGACGTTGCTCCGATTGATAGCCGGTGAAATCCACCCCGACGACGGCAGCATCACTACGGCGCGCGGCGCGCGCATCGGCTATGTCACCCAGGAAGCGCCGGGCGGGCCTGACACCTTGATCGACTGGGTGCTGGCTGCCGACACGGAACGGGCAAGTCTCCTGGCGGAAGCCGAAATCGCGACCGATCCGCACCGCATCGCCGACATCCAAATCCGGCTGACCGACATTGCCGCTCACTCAGCCCCCGCGCGTGCCGCCACCATTCTCTCCGGACTTGGCTTTGACGAGGCCGCCCAGCAGCGCGCCTGCCGCGAATTCTCCGGTGGCTGGCGGATGCGCGTGGCGCTCGCCTCGGTTTTGTTTCTCGAACCGGAAGTTCTGCTGCTCGACGAACCAACCAACTATCTCGATCTCGAAGGCACGATGTGGCTGGAAACGTATCTCAGAAGCTATCCGCATACGGTCGTCATCGTCAGTCACGACCGCGATCTGTTGAACCGCGTGCCGGGCCTGATCCTGCATCTCGATAAGGGCAAGCTCACGCTCTACTCCGGCGGCTACGATGATTTCGAGGAGCAGCGCCGCACCAAGCAGCAGCTCGAACTCAAGCTGAAAAAGAAGCAGGACGACCAGCGCCGTCACATCCAGGCGTTTATCGATCGCTTCAAGGCCAAGGCGTCGAAGGCCAAGCAGGCACAAAGCCGGGTCAAGGCGCTGGCCAAACTTCAGCCGATCGCCGC
>JANNSA010000067.1:0-7589 GCA_031402115.1 Hyphomicrobiaceae bacterium
CGGCGTTGAATGGCGAACGCGGGCGATGGTGGCATCGACCTTGTGGCCGGGCAATTGGCCACCATCACCGGGCTTGGCGCCTTGGGCGATCTTGATCAGCATCATGTCGGCGTTGACGAGGTACTCCGCCGTCACGCCGAAGCGGCCCGAGGCGACCTGCTTGATCGCAGAACGCATCAGATCGCCGTTCGGCAGCGGCTTGAAGCGGTCGGATTCCTCGCCGCCCTCGCCAGTGTTGGATTTGCCGCCAATGCGGTTCATGGCGATCGCCAGCGTAGTGTGCGCCTCGCGGCCGATGGAGCCGAACGACATTGCGCCCGTCGAGAAGCGCTTGACGATGTCCTTGGCGGGTTCGACCTGATCGAGCGGCACGGGTTTGCGGCCCATCTCGACCGCACCCTTGATGCGGAACAGGCCGCGCAAGGTCATCAACTGCTCGGACTGATCGTTGATCTGGCGTGCGAAGGAGCGATACTTGTCCGGCAGGTTGCCGCGAACCGCATGTTGGAGGTCGGCGACGACGCTTGGCCGCCACATATGCGCTTCACCGCGGGAGCGCCACGCATATTCGCCGCCAACATCGAGCGCGTCTTCGAGGACTGGCACAGGCTCGAACGCCTGCCGGTGCCGCTCGGCGGTTTCGGCCGCGATCTCCTCGAGTCCGACGCCTTCCACCTGCGTATGGGTGCCGAAGAAGTAGCGATCGACGAAGGCCGACTTCAAGCCGACGGCATCGAAGATCTGTGCGCCGCAATAGGACTGATAAGTGGAAATGCCCATTTTCGACATGACCTTGAGCAGGCCCTTGTCGACTGCCTTGATGTAACGCTTCTTGGCTTCCTTGGCCGTCAGTGCCTCGCCGCCAAGCCGGTTCAATTCCGGCAGCATGCCTTCAATCGTCTCGAACGCCAGATACGGGTTGATGGCTTCGGCGCCATAGCCCGCAAGCGTCGCGAACTGGTGCACCTCGTGCGGCTCGCCGGATTCCACCACGAGCCCAACCGACGTGCGCAGGCCCTTACGGATTAGGTGATGATGGACAGCGGAAGTTGCCAGCAAGGCCGGGATCGGAATCCGGTCAGGCCCCATCTCGCGGTCGCTCAGTATGATGATGTTGTAGCCTTCGGCGATCGCGACTTCGGCCTCACGGCCCAGCCGGTTGAGGGCAGTGTTCATGCCAGGCGCGCCGGTTTCCGAAGGATAGGTGACGTCGAGTGATTGCGTCCGGAACGGGTTGTCTTCAACGTCGCCGATGCGGCGGATGCGCTCCAGTTCCTCATTAGTCAGAATCGGCTGGCCGACTACCAACCGGCGGCCGCGCGACGTGCCCTTCAGGTCGAGCAGATTTGGCCTGGGCCCGATGAACGAGACCAGGCTCATCACCAGTTCCTCGCGGATCGAGTCGATCGGCGGGTTGGTAACCTGGGCGAAGTTCTGCTTGAAATAGGTGTGGAGCAGCTTGGCCTTATGCGACAGCACTGAGACCGGCGTGTCGGTGCCCATTGAGCCAATCGCCTCTTGACCGCCCTCGATCATTGGCGCCAGCAGAAACTTCAGGCTCTCTTCCGTGTAGCCAAACGCTTGCTGCCGATCGAGTAAGCTAACATTCGTGCCGGGCCGCTGGCTCTTCACTTCTGGCAGGTCAGAGACCTTGATCTGGGTCCGGTCGAGCCAGCTCTGATACGGATGCGTGGCAGCCAGTTCCGCCTTCAATTCGTCATCACTGATGATGCGGCCCTCGGCGAGGTCGATCAGCAGCATCTTGCCGGGCTGTAAGCGCCACTTGCGCTTGATTTCACTATCGGGCACCGGCAGCACGCCAGCTTCCGACGCCATGATGACGCGGCCATCGGTGGTTTCAAAATAGCGGGCAGGCCGCAGGCCATTGCGATCCAGCGTTGCGCCGATCTGTAGTCCGTCGGTGAACGCCATAGCGGCAGGGCCATCCCATGGCTCCATCAAGCAGGCGTGGTACTCATAGAAGGCGCGGCGCTTGGCATCCATCAGCGGATTGCCGGCCCAGGCTTCCGGGATCAGCATCATTGCGGCGTGCGCCATGGAATAGCCGCCCTGCACCAGGAACTCCAAGGCGTTGTCGAAGCACGCCGTGTCCGATTGGCCCTCATAGGAAATTGGCCACAGCTTATGGATGTCTTTACCGAACAAGGGCGATGACACCGACGCTTGCCGCGCCGCCATCCAGTTGACGTTGCCGCGCAGGGTGTTGATCTCGCCATTGTGCGCGACCATGCGATAGGGGTGCGCCAGCTTCCACGACGGGAAGGTATTGGTCGAGAAGCGCTGATGGATCAGCGCCATCGTCGAGGTGAAGCGCGGGTCGGACAGGTCCTTGTAATACGGCCCCAATTGGTCGGCCAGGAACATGCCCTTGTAGACCACCGTGCGGCACGACATCGATACGACGTAGAAGCCGATGTCACGGCTTTCGAAGTCCACATAGAGGGCGTTGGAGACGACCTTGCGCAAGACATAGAGGCGGCGCTCGAACGCGGTTTCGTCGCTGACGCCCTTGCCGCGGCCGATGAACACCTGGCGGTGGAACGGCTCGGTGTCGCGCGTCGTATCCGACAGGCCGGAATTATCGACGGGCACATCGCGCCAGCCGAGCACGGTCTGGCCCTCGGCCAAGGTGACGCGCTCGAAGACTTCCTCGCAATAGCGCCTGAGCGTCGGATCCTGCGGCATGAACAGCTGCGCGACCGCATAGTGGCCGGGCGCCGGCAATTTGAGGCCACGCTTGGCCATGTCGGCCGCCAGGAACTCGTGCGGAATCTGCACCAGCATGCCAGCGCCATCGCCGGCCAGCGGATCAGCGCCGACCGCGCCGCGATGCTCGAGATTGACCAGCATTTCCAGCCCATCCTTGATGATGGCATGGGATTTCCGGCCATTCAGATCGGCGATGAATCCAACCCCGCAGGCATCGTGCTCGAAGCGCGGATTGTAGAGGCCGTTCGCCGCCGCAAGCTTACGCGCCGCACGCTCAGTCGTCGCCGGAACCGTCACGAGAACACCCCTATGGCCAATGCCAACCTGCATAGGACAGCAGTGCTGACGTAACATAGGAAGGTGCCAGATACTAAGTCTCAACACAAGCAGGTATTGCGTAATTAAATTGCCATGTGCAGCCAAAAACTTGATGATAATTACTAGTCACGTCAATCTCCACTGGTTGAAGATGCGATGTGTTGAGATTTTACTTGGTTGCCTCTCCTCTTTTTCACGGCCTGAAAGTATGTCTCGCAGCCGTCACGAACTCTGCGCGCCCAGCGTCCCTACCAGTTCGCCTCCCGGTCGCCGCCGACGAATTGCGCGCTCTTGGCCGTGTATTCAAACAGCTCGATCCTGGTGCCGCTCGGATCGCTGATCCAGGCTTGCCAGGTTTCATCGACGCCGAGTTTCTTGGCGTCATCGCGGATTTCGACGCCGTGCTGGCGCAGCCTGGTTAGAGCTGCATCGAGGCTCTGAACCTCCAGGCAGAAGTGCTCAACCTGACCCTGCTTGGCGAAGGGGGCCATGGGATTGTGGAACACTTCGATGAAAGTACGTCCACCGGCAGCAAGGTAAAACCCGCAAACTCCGCCGGCGCGTGTAAAAGTAAAGGTCTTGATGAGACCAAGCACTTCGCAATAAAACCGTTCAGATGCTGCGAGATCATGCGTCAGTATGCAGACATGGGCAAGTTGTCGAGCACCGATTCCCGTCATGACCCGAATTCCTTACTGCCGGCTGCACTGGTTCGACTATAGCACACAGCATGAGTCAGTGCCGAACTGGCGTTTGGCGGCAAGCTGTCAGCCTTAATCCAACTGCCACAAGCGCTGGACAGCGCGTCCGGGATCACGCAGAGTCGAGCACGTCCGCAGTGCGGGCAAGTACGCGACAGTCTATGCTGCCATTGTTCGTTGAGAGTTGAGAGTTGGCCGGTAATGGGCATGTCGGTTGGATCGCGTCTGTTCGTCTCGATCGTCTATGGCATCATCGGGCTCTCGTTCGTGGCGACCACGGCCTCGCTGGTCTATGAGTACCGCGACTTCGACTGGTTCACGCTGGCGACCTTTTACAGCCACCTGTTCATCTTTTTTCCGGTGTTCGGCACGGTTGCACTGTTCGCGTTTTATACGCCATCGTGCGCGTTCGTGGACATGTACTGGAACCACATCCCGCGCGGCCGCACGCGCTTCATCATCGGCTTTCTGATCGTCACGGCTTTGTCGCTTGGCATCGCCTATCTGTTTCAAGCCAGCCCGCAGCGGTCGATTTGGGAAGTGGCTCCAAGCATGCTGGCGCGGGACGTTGGCGAGCCAGCCAACTGCACCGGCGTCGCCGCGCCGTGCGAGCGCCTGAGCGCGCTGCAGGCTTTGCAGAGCGTGCGCGTCATCAGCAAACAACGCACGGGCCTCAGCGAGCTGGTCCGCAATTGCGAGCCCGACCTCCTGGTGGAGAACGCCGATTTAGCCGAGCGCCGCCGCTTCTGCTTTGCGTCGACCGCCTACACGCAGAGCCCGCAATTGACCACGGATGCCGAGTGCTGCCGTGCGCAACGCAAATTCGTGCGCGCCATCAATGTGATGGCCAAGAACGATCCGTCGATGACGCGGATGGTGCACATTCTGGTGCTGCCGTTGAAGGTGTTCTTTCTGCTGACACTGCTGATCATCAGCCTGATGCTGGCGCTGCGCCGCCGCCGCCTCGAGAAGTATTACAGCGACTATCTCGTGGCGATCGAGAAGGGCGTGCTGGTTGGCGCCGTCGCTATGCTGTTCTACCCAGTGATGAACCATGCTTTCCTGCAATCGGCAGCAATGCTGTATGGCGGCGCCAGCGGCAGTGCCTATCGTGGCCCGGCGCCTTACTTGAGCGCTGTGTTCGGCACCTGGGCACTGATCCTGGTGTTCTTCTTCTACCGGCGGCGTGACAAGGAAGTGGAAGCCGTCGCGCGTATCGGTGGCGTCATCGCCAGCGCCATCGCCATCATCAAATACGACGCCATCATTTCGTCGTTTGTCCGCATCGCCGGTTCCGGCGCCGACGCCGTCAACATCGGCGTGCTGCTGGCGATCGCCGTCGCCGCCGTCATCGCGCTGCGCATGCGCGCCACTGACGGCCTGTTTGCCGGCACGGCTGTCGGCGCTGTCGTCACCGCCGAGGCTGCCGCCTCGTCTGGCGCAGTTGGCAGTGCCGGTGCTTCACCGTTTGACCTCGATCCTCCCGACGGCGGCACAGCCTGACCGCCTCGGGTCAGCGACGCTTACAGAGGACAGCGCCGGTGTAACCGGACATTTTGCACGCGATGTTGATACGATGACAGCACTGCAGGGGTCAGATTCTCAAGTTCCGAAGCGTTCAGTAGTGGCAGCCACTGCTTCCGGACGCCGAACTCTGATCAGCATGCAATAGCGGGCCGAACTGGCTCCAGGCCCAGGCCTGGGTCGACACCAGATGCCGTTTGCAATGGTGCCGGTGCCGTTCGACGACGACGTGCACCTTGATGACTGGCTCGACGGCCACCGGCTTGAACGGCATTGGCTTAAACGGCATGGGCTTGGTCAGCCGCGTGACCCGCACGCCCGAACCAGCGCTGGCCGGCGTCACAATCAGGGCTGGTGCGGCACCTAAGGCAAGCACGGCGGCGACGAAAAGCACCTGGCTGAAACCTTTAGGCATCGCATTCAGCTCCCTAACGCAGCACCGATCACGCGCTATAATTCTAGCGTACCCAGGGGGTTAGGTCTGTAACCCGTCATGAAGCTGCTTAACGGCGTGGCGGAAGTCCATCATCACGTGCCGCCCGGGTAACTCAAAACTCATGGTTGAGCTCTAACTTCGCCCAACTCTTGGCGTGCTTCGGCCTTGATGCTGGCGGATCACGAACAGCAGCGCGTTGTCGTTGAGGAGACGAGTTTGCTCAATTTAATTGTCCGGCAATTCTCACGCCGGTCCGTTGCGTTGTCGACGCGGTTGACCATTTTGGCCGTGCTGCTGCCGCTGTTGACCGCAAGCCAACCCGCGAATACCGCGACGCTGGATGCTCCTGCCGCCTCGGCCAGCGAGGTTGAAAATATCTGGAGCCGCAACATGGCAGTGTCGCGCGCCGGAGCGGTGCGGCAGCCGCGTGGCGAGGCTGAACAGGCGCGCTTCAACGATTGGCCACTTTATCGTACGCCACGCGGGCAGGCCGCTTTTAATGCCGCCATGGCGACCCTGAAGGCGACTGATGGCACGGCGCCGTCCGCGTCAGCTTTCAAAGGTTGCGCTGGGCTGGCTTGCGAACTGACGCTGCCAGTGCTGACCGCCGAAGGTTGGCTGCCGCCTGGCCGCCTGTGGGTGTCGCCAACGCAGTACGTGCTGATTGTGCACAGCCCACGTTTGCCGGCTGGACAGCCTTACCGGCGGCGCGCCTTCAAGAGCATGCGCTATTTCGTGCTGCACGAATTCCAGAACGGCACGCGCAATTCCGATCCCTATGACACCATCTCGGCGCACCGGGGCCCCGTGTTTGTGCCGCTCTATATGGGCAAACAGGCAACCGACGCGCAGGGCCGGAACTTCGTCACCGTGCTGCAGGTGGCGCCTTACGATGTGGTCAGCATCCACGCTTCCAATATGGGCAGCTCTGGTCCTGGCATCGAAGTCGCCAAGAACGGCACGGACACATTGCAACCCTTACAGGGTCTCGCCGGTATCGTGGTTACAGCCATGCTCAAGGCCGAGGCGCCGCACCTCAAGGTCGTGAACCATCGTGGCACCGAAGGCCTGCCGATGCTGAAGGCCTGGCAGGGCCGGCTGGCGAAGCTCTCACGGGCTGGCGGACCCAAGGTGACGCTGCCCTTCACGCCAGCGCTACCGGATCACGTGGTGACTGCCACCGCCCGGCTTGACGACTTGCTACTGGCGCCTGGCGCGTCACCGGACCGTGCCAACGTCCTGCCCAAGCCGCAGCGTGTCGCGACCTATGCGCTGATCGAGCCCATCCGCCCGGTGACGCAAGGCGATTGCGAAAAGCTCTGGGCCGCCGACCTCGATACCCATTGCTGGGCCGAAGAGGTGGAGGAATTCACGTTGATCGAACCGATCCGCGAGGTTTCCCAATAACGAGGTTCGCCAGCTGATCTGGTTGCCGTTACGGCACAAGCTACGTGCAGGTGCCCGGCCGGATCGGGGCAGCTCATCGTGCACAGGCAGGGAGCGACGCGCCAAAAATCAATCTCACCGACGCATTTCTGGCAGTATTGCGCGGCGTTGCTCGTTGGCATCGTCTGCGGACAGTCGCACCGGCCGCGTTGTGGGGGCCGCGTTGTCGGGGAGCGCCGTGGCGCGCCCGCCATGCCACCACCCCGCGAGCGCAGAGGCCCGTGGCATGACCGGCGCGCGCCTGCCCTGGAGATCCCCCCGCCCGCGTCATCGCGCCGGGCCGCCTGGCGTGAGTTTCGGGTTTTGGCGGCATTGGCCGTGGCGGCGGCAGCTCGCGTGGGCGCAGGTCTCGGCCGGGCCGCACAGAAATCTCTGGATGCGGTTGGCCACGTCGATGCGCCAGAGCTCATCCTCGTCAGCGCCGTCGTCCGCGA
>JANNSA010000068.1:0-2184 GCA_031402115.1 Hyphomicrobiaceae bacterium
CGGGCTCTCGGGCCTGGGGAGCCGAGATTTTGAAGGGTATGCGGGGAGCGCAGGTGGTGCTCCTGTTCGCATCGTCGAACGCGATGGCGTCTGACAGCGTGAAGGAGGAGATCTACCTCGCCAAGGACCTGCGCAAGCCGATCCTGGTCGCGCGCCTGGACGAGGCGCCCTTCGCCGACGACGTGCACCTGTTTCTGACACGCACGCAGCACATCGCCGCGACGGCACTGTCCCCTGTCGAGTTCGCCGCAGCGGTGGTGGCGGCGCTGGATATACGGCAGCAGGTGGGATGAGGGCAACGAATTCGCGTTGTGGACGCGAACTGCGAGCATGCAACGCTCGCAAGATACACACACGGGGGGTACCGGCTGAGGCTCGACGACCAGGCTCGGTCGAGCAGTGCGGTCTCGACTGAACTTCCATGCGCCTCGGACCACTCGATGGGGTTGGCCAGCAGCATCGGATGAATCACGCTATGCAGAGAAAGCGGAAGTGGCTGGCCGCTCATTGTCCGCATTCAAAGCATCGAGACCGCGTGACTGCTTGACATACGACAGCGGACGCCCGGTCACACGCACACTCGGCGGGATAAACACCGACCGATGCAATATGTTGCAGGTGGCGCCAGAGGAGCGGCATCCTCATTTGCCAGCAATTCGGCGCTTGCTCCAGAGCGCGTCGGGCGCTTCCAGCATGAAGAGGCTCGCTGCCACGAGGAGCACGCCCAGCCATTGCAGTCCGCTGAGGCGCTCGTCGAACATGACGGCGGCAACGAGGACGGCGAAGATCGGCTCGAGGAAGCTGAGGATAGAGGCTCGCGATCCGCCGATCAGGCGTGCCGCCTCCAGGAACCAGACGTAGGCCAGGACGAAGGCAACGCCGGCGGCCGCAGCTCCCATCCATCCGATGGCATTGACGGGCATCTGGATTTTGCCGGCCACTCCCATGGCGACCACGCCGAGCATCAGCGTCCAGATCGAGAGCTGGAAGGTCGCGGTCAGGCCGCCCACCTCCTTGCCGAGGCTCACCATCGAGATGACCAGCACGGCGGCAAGCAGCCCGGACGCACCCGACAGCAGCAGGCCAAGGGTGCTCAACCGGGCGAAATCGACAGAGATCGCGAGGCCGACACCGCCGAAGGCCAGCAGCGACCAGAAGAGCCGTAGTGGCGTGAGCCGGGTCGTTCCCATGAGGTGGTAGTAGAGCCCGACCAGGAAGGGATGTGCGAATATGATCAGCATCATCAGGCTGATGCTGATGTGGCTCATCGCAGCGATGGCCGTATAGTTCTGGAACGCCGCCGACAGTCCGGCGATGCATGCCACGCCGAGGAACTGCTTCGGAATGAGGAGTTTACCGCCGGTCAGCTTGATGTAGGCGGCCAGCACGAACAGGATCATCACCGTCCGTGCGAACAGCACACTCGCCGTGTCGCCGCCATTCACGAGGGCGAGTTTTGTCATGTTCGGCAGGAAGCCGACTGCCAGGCCACAGCCGATCATGAGCAGCACGGCCTTGACCACCGCCGCACGAGAAGTCTCAGTCTGCATGACGCTCCCCCTGGGATCGTAGGGCAAAGGCAAGCCGAAATGCTCGCTTTGCCACCCGGAACATGTGTACGCTCGCGCGAGGCAGATTCAGCTGCAGCCGGATCGCGCGGTGTCGAGATCTCCGGGCTGCGTCGGGATCACCTGTAAGGAAACCCACCGCCCGCCATCAGCAGGCCCAGAGCGTCGGCTGCGGCGCCGTGGATGGAGAGGTCCTGCCGGTCGGAGGGTTTCAGGCCGATGTCGGCGAGGCTGCGGTCGTCCAGCTCGCGGACCTCGGCGTTGGGCATCGGAATGCAGTTGCCGATCGCCCTCAGCTTGGCTGCGACATACGTCGTCACCGTGCCGATCAGGTCATGGCCTGCGCTCGACTTGCTCTCGTGTACCATCGTCATCGGGGTCATCCTCTTGCTTGCCGGTCGTTTCAGAGCCGGGCCTTGGTCTGCGTCGTCGCCCGGTTCGTGAGGTCATTGGTAGCCAACCCCCCGTGATCCCACCGCATGGCGAGCGTGAAAATCCCGCAAGACTGCGTTATAAGTGTCCGACGGCGCGTAAAATCCGCCATTGACCATCCGGAGGACGGGCGTCCCGATGAGTGCGCTCAACCTGACCCTGCTCGGTGAGTTCTCGGCCCGTG
>JANNSA010000069.1:0-3823 GCA_031402115.1 Hyphomicrobiaceae bacterium
CTACGCCGAACCAACCACTTGTTCGCGTGCGCACCCCGTCGATCGAGATCCGAATTCGCGCAAGCGAACACCATTTCGTTGGTATTAGTTTAATGTCCAAGTGCGACTCAGTTCAGATTTCCTGTATAAATTCTTGATCGCATAACTGAACTTGTTGCCCGTTGCTATTGCAATACCCGGCCAGCTTGTAGCGCTGCTGGCGCCGCCTCAGTGCTTTTGGGGCAGGCGCCGGAGGTTCGGATTCCAGAGCTTCGGCTAATTGATTAGCCTGAGTACGATACTTGCCGTCAGGGAAAGCTTCCAAATAATTCAAATAGGACTGATGAGTATTGAGGGACCGAGCTTGCTGCCACCCTTCATCATCATGAAGTGACTGAATATTGCTCTTGGCCATGCCAAAGTATCTACTGCCCGGAAATTCGTTTATAAATTTCTGAAACTTTGAAGTTGTATTCGCGCGCAGAGCCATTCGCCAAGCATCCTCTTCTTGGAGGCTCAAGATCCGATTCCGCGCTTCGCTGACGTTCCTTCCGCCTGGGAAGTCATGTATGTATTTTTGATATCCAGCGGTGGAGTTTTCAACAGTAGCAATTTGCCAAGCCCCCTCTTCGTGAAGGATTTCAATTCGCTTCTGTGCATCAGCTACATATCGACCCAACGGATGGTCAGCAATATACTTGAAATAACTCACCAAAGAGCCAATTTTTCTTGCGATTTCCCAGGACAAACTGTCGTCATTCGCCATGCTTAGTTCAGCAATTTTGGACTTAGCTTCAATAATATGTTTTCCTCGCGGATGTCTTTCCATATAAATGTCGAAAGACGTTATTGTATCGCCTCGAACCGCTATTTTCCAATCATCTTCGTCTTTATCGCTTAGTGATTCTCTTCGTTTACACTCATCTACAGGCGCTATTGCACAAAACACGCCTCCCACAAAATCAATGGTCAATTGCTCAAGATCCACTCTGGTAAAATATGAATAAAGACAAAACAGAACAAATAATGCGAAAGTTATAGTCGCAGAGAGAAATTTTGCCGCGATTGACCATTTAGGTAAGAACTCAAATAAGTGCTTTAATCCAAAGTAAGTGAGTATGCTTCCGACGCCACTGACCACTAGTACTTCAATGAACGTACGCAGAGCCATGAGATTAAGTGCCTATATTGTTATCGCCACTTAATTATACATCTATTGTGGAATGGAATGCAAATCATGTATTTCCGGGTGCAGACCTTGTTACTTCCCTATACTGGCACTCAACCAAGCCCTTCGCTGTATTGCAGTCCCAATTTTGAGGACGCTTCATTAGCCTATAGATAACTTGTCCATTATGCAAGCATATCCCCTCACCCCCGCAGCCGCCCATTCTCCCCGTCCCACGGGCTTTCCGCCACCACCACCGCGCGCTTCTTGTCGCCCAGGATTGTCAGGTCCAGCTCTGTCCCTGCCGCAGCGAACTCCGGCCGCACCATCGCCAGCGCCAGCGACTTCGCGCAACGCCAGCCGAACGCCCCATTCGTCGCGCGGCCGACCAGCTTGCCACCCGGATCGTGGATCGGCTCCGAACCCCGCGCGTCGCTCCCGGCGTCCGTCACACCTATGACTTCCATGGTCACGAAGTTCCACGCCAGCCCCTTGGCGCGGCCGGCGACCAGGGCGTCGCGGCCGATGAAATCGCCCTTGTTCGGGTGCACGAAGCGGTCGAGACCGCTCTCATAGGCGGAGTATTCAATGGACAGTTCGCGGCCGATCAGGCGGTAGCTCTTTTCGACCGACAGCGAACTCATCGCCTTGATGCCGTAGGGCTTGATGGCGAACTGCTGGCCAGCGTCCATCAACGCATCGAACAGCGCGTTCTGTTGCTCGATCGGGTGGTGGAATTCCCAGCCGAGTTCGCCGACAAAGTTGACGCGCACGGCGTGTGCCGTCGCCGTGCCGACGGCAATCTGCTTGCCTGACAGCCAGGGGAAGGCGGCGTTGGACAGGTCGGCATCGGTCAGCTTCTGCAAAACCTCACGCGAGCGCGGGCCAGCCAGCACCAGCACGCCCCAGCTGGCGGTCATCGGCGTCAGAGTGACGGAGCCATCGGCCGGCAGCGCCTTCTTGAGGTAGTCGTGGTCGTGGCGTTCGTAGGCGCCAGCCGAGACAAGATAATAGCCCTGCTCGCGCGCCTTGTAGACTGTGAACTCGGCGCGCACGCCGCCGCGTGGACTCAGCAGGTGGCACAGCGCGACGCGGCCGATCTTCTTCGGGATCCGGTTGGCGAGCAGGGCGTCGAGCCAGGTCTCGGCGCCTGGCCCCGACACCCAGGCCTTGGCGAAGGCGCTCATGTCCTGCAGTCCGACGCCGTCGCGGACGTTTTTGCACTCATCGCCGACGTGGTGAAAGTAATTGGAGCGGCGGAACGACCACTTTTCGACGATGCGGCCATCATCGGTAGGCGGTGCGTGGTTGTGCCCGGTCAGCACGTCAGGCGTGGCGATCTCGGCAGCGCTCAGTGAAAGGTCCTTGGGCGCGAACCAGCCGGGCCGCTCCCAGCCATAGACCGAGCCGAACACGGCGCCGAGCGCCTGCATGCGGCCGTAGCAGGGGGTTTGCTTCAGGGGCCGCGCGGCGATGCGCTCTTCGTCGGGATAGTGCGGCGTGAAGTCGTTGGCGTAGGCCTCCTCGTTCTTGATCTTGAGGTAGCCCTTGGTGGCATAGGGGCCGAAGCGGCGCGGATCGACGCCCATCATGTCGAGCGTCGGCTCGCCGTCGACGATCCACTCGGCCAATTGCCAGCCGGCGCCGCCGGCCGCCGTGACGCCGAACGAATGGCCTTCGTTGAGCCAGAAATTCTTGACGTCCCAGGCCGGGCCGATGATCGGCGAGCCATCAGGCGTGTAAGCGATGGCGCCGTTGTAGATCTTCTTGATGCCGACCTCGCCGAATGCCGGCACGCGCGCCACCGCCGTTTCCACATGCGGCAGCAACCGGTCAAGGTCCTCCTGGAACAGCTCGTACTCGCTCTCGGCCGAGGGGCCATCAACGTAGCAGCACGGCGCGCCATGCTCGTAGGGCCCGAGCAGCAAGCCGCCCTTCTCAGCGCGCATGTACCAGGACGAATCCGCCTCGCGCAGTACGCCCAACTCGGGCAGCCCGGCCTTCTGCCGTGCCACGATCGCGGGGTGATCCTCCGTGACGATGTACTGATGCTGCACCGGGATCACCGGCACGTCCAAACCGACCATCGCGCCCGTTTGCCGGGCGAAGTTACCCGTGCACGAGACGACGTGCTCGCAGGTGATGTCGCCCTTATCGGTCTTCACCAGCCATTCGCCAGAGGGCAGTTTCTCAATTGCCGTGACGGTGGTGTTGCGGTTGATCTCGGCGCCCAGCTTGCGCGCGCCCGTCGCAAACGCCTGCGTCAGATCGGCAGGCTGGATGTAGCCGTCATCGGGATGCTGGATGGCGCCGCTGCCTTGTTACAGGAGCTCTTTCATTAGCCAGCCTTCCAGGGAGCTTATTTGGCTTGGGCATCCTTGGCGCTGGGATAGTTGTGGCCGGCGGTAGCGGCGCTATCGCTGGTGCAACTATTGGAGGTGCCATAGACTTAGCGGCGGAGATGGCACGAGCAACAAAAGATCCAAACAACAGCCCATTCAAAGTTCTAAAAAACGCTCTAGTTGGCGTCTTTAAACCCGGGCCCAAGGAAACAGAACCGAAAACGGCAGCAGAAGCTGGCTCTTTATTGGGGATGGGCTTGGGAGTTTTGGCGGGTTATGGTGCTGCAATAGTGGGCTTAGCGGTATGGGGGGCAGCTCTTGTGCCAGCTCTTTC
>JANNSA010000070.1:0-2103 GCA_031402115.1 Hyphomicrobiaceae bacterium
GTGACACCCAATTGCTCCGCACACCATTCCTCTAGCAAGGCCGCCGCCTCATCCGTGCAACTCACATAGAGCGGCTGGGGTCCATGTTCGCCTTCGATCATCGGCAAGCCGCGCAATCTCTTGACGGCCTCAAATACGCTATTTGCATCGGCGGCCCTTTTGGGGCGTGCGAAGGGCCGGGGCTCTGGCCATATCCAAATGAAGCGAGCGGCCAAACCATCGTCGTCACCACCGGCAACGAGCGAGGCAAACTTGTCGGGTTGCACACCGCCGAAAACCGAACACAGAAGGCGCGGGATTGAGAATGACTTTGAACCCTTGCGATCAACTCGAAATGGCCGCCCGCCATACGCCTCAATCCAGAACGCCCGCTCACCTCCAGCATTGTAGCGGTCCATGCCGCCAAGCCAACCAGACAGCTCATCCCGCGTCGAGAGAATGCCGCGCTCGTTGGTGCGCAGTATTCCGGCCAGCGCCTCGGGTGTAGTGTCTTGGATCAATAGACGCGGCGGGCTCAAATCTTCTGGCACGATTGCGGCGTCAGGCATCGGCGGCGGATTCTTCCCACCTTTCACCGCCGTTTTGATATCATCCTTCCATTGAGCGGCGGCGGCCTCTGCAAATTCCCGCTTGGCCTCATGCTGCTGTTTGACAGGCTCGAAAGCCTGCAGTTCATCGGCTTCAATGCGGCGCAACCCGGCGAACACCAAATCTGCAGACGGCGACTTGCCCGAACTCGGATCACCAACGGCGGCAATCCAAAGCGCTGGCGGCTCTGACCACCCGTCCCATGCCTGAGCCCACCTAGCATTGCCAATAGCGCCAGAAGCGGCTGCAAGCAGTGCAGCGGCAACGTAGTCGGTGGGTGCGTTGGCCGCTTCCGCCGCATGTTGGATCCAATCCGCCCAGAACCCGAGTAGATTGATCGGCAATGCTGGCGGCTTGACCCTGCCTTGTCGTAACGGCGATAGATCGATGTCGATGTCGATAGCGGTGCTGATTCGAGTTTCCGCTTGAAGTTCAGTGACGGGGACAGCGCTCAAAAGCATTTCGCAGACTTTGTCGGGTGTTGCCCCCTCAGGCACTTCATCTGCCAAGTCCCAACCGTCTGGCCAGTTGCTTGGCACGGTGACGATGTTGACGCTGATTGCGCCTGCCAGGGTAGCCATTCGAGCAACGTCGCGAGCATATGCTTGCCCGGGTTCGTCATGGTCCGGCCAGATTATGACGGCGCGACCCTTAAGCGGCGACCAGTCCGTTTTGTCCGCTGCACCGGCGCCGCCCGGCGACGTGATGCAGACATGATCGGGGAACAACTCACCGGCTGCGTCTGCCGACTTCTCGCCTTCATTGACAATCACCGGCGACGATGGCCGCGACGCCAGTTTGTCCAACCCGTACAGCGGCCTAGGTGTTGGCAGTCCGGCCCAGCGCCATTCAGTCCTGGAGTTGTTGTCTCTGCAGAAAGTCAGGGGCCGAAATTTCTTGCCACTGTCGTCGGGATCAAAACGGCAAATCACCATCAGCGACCTCCCGGCGGCGTCTCTGTAAACCCATCGTTGCGATGGCTTGCCAAGTTGATGCGACGGCATCGTGCGCGGTGCATCGGTGGGGATCGGAACTATCGGGTGCCATTCATTGTCATGGCCATTTGCTTTGATCACGGGGGTGAGGCCAGTAAGGGGCGCAAATGGATGGGCGACGGCTGTGATGTTCATTTGCGCGCCTCCGCTGGAATGCCAAGCATGTCGGCAAGTTTCTTGGCCGCATCAACTTGTGACAACCCGAACACGGCTGCAGCCAGCGCGATGGCATCACTTCCCCTGACTCGATCATCAGCAAAGTCTTGAAAGCGACCAGCTGCCGGGCCGCTGACCGTGATGGCAAGGCTTTGTCCGGCGTCGCCATTGATCGAACCGACGCGCCACAATTGGCCGTCGCGCCGCCCAGCTGGAAGCCAGCGTGCCGCCAACTCAGGGAGATATGGGCGTGCGGCTTCCGCGATGCGTTTAAAGTCGAGTTGATGTTGGCTCATGAAAGCCCCCTGACATCGGCGAGCGCGCCAAGCGCCTGAAGTTGAACCCGGCGCGCTCCGACAGCCCC
>JANNSA010000071.1:0-7854 GCA_031402115.1 Hyphomicrobiaceae bacterium
CGTAGCGGTGTGAGTTCAGAGTCACCGCGGTCGGTGTTGTTTCGCGTTCTTGCCGGCCGGCAACAGTCGCGTGCCGTTAGTGGACCTACAAGTGCTGCGTCTGTTCCCACTAACTCTGTGGCGTACCCAGTCAATCGTCCCGTCCGCATGAGAGTGATTCAGCGTAGTGCGGACTTCTCGTTACCCGAGCGTTGCGTCAGCGTCCCCCGTTCAAAGCGCGTTCATTGACACGTGTGCCGTGTCAATCGTCAGTGTGGCGGCCAGTGTAGCGTAGCGGCCGGCAGTGTTGCCAACAGTCAGCGTAGCGTTCGTGTTTGTGTCGTGACCGGATAGCGGTTGTTCCCGGCGCTGCTTGGTCAGTTGCGTCTTGGCGTGGTCTCGTCACTGCGTCCCGTACTGGTGCGTTCCCGTTTGCGTCGCCGACAATCGCCCCTCTGCAAAACGCAAACCCCCTGTTCGCGAAAGGCGCTACGCCATGCACAGCGACATCATCGCTTCCTTGTCGTCCCATGCCATCCGGACAGGGGGTGCGCTGCCACCATCCCCAGTGACCGCTGCGGCGCTTGCCGCACAAGGGTCAGCCAACACCGAATTCGTCGCGAGGGTCAGCCCCCGCGCACCGATCGGCAAGCGTGTTCCGTCGAGCCCCACACAACCAGAAGCACCAGTTGAACCGGTATTGCGTCGTGGTGCTGTAGCTCCTCAGGGTACGCTTGCCGAGCCTATCGGCCGGCGTCTGCCAGATCTTGCTAAAACCACGGATATGAGCGCGCCGCGTGGCTGCCCGCCGGTGCAGTGGGAGCAGGCGATCGGCCTCGCCCGGCATACGTGCGCCAAGGTCTATCGCGATGGCGGCAGCCCGGCTGAGGCACTGTTCAGCGCCGGCGCTGACAACTCCGCCGACGCCAGCTGGGACACCGCTATCCGCGCGCTCGCCCGCCAGTTCTGCCAGCGCTGAGCTAGCAAGGGGCCGGGTCTGATAAGCGTCACCGCCGCAGCGGCGAACCAATACGCGTCGCCGCGGCGGTGCGCACGGCCATTGGTGTCAGCGGCAGAACTCCAAGTCTGCGCGATTGCTGGCGGCCACAGTGACTTAGCGGATCGTCCGCGATCGCGTCATAACTGTCATATAGGCTTCATCAAAGAGTGGGAGAACGCGGTTTTTCGGTCATCTCGCATTGCAGGAGTCGAGGATGCAAGCGTCGGCACAACCTTACAACGTCCTGTATCTCTGTACCGGCAACACGGCCCGCAGTATCCTCGCCGAGGCGGTCACGGAGCGCGAAGGTCTTGGCAAGTTGCGCGCTTTCAGCGCCGGCAGCCAGCCCAAGGGCGTCGTCAATCCCATGGCCGTCGACCTGCTGAAGACCATGAACTTCGACCCCAGCCGCTACCGCTCCAAGAACTGGTCAGAATTCGCTGAGCCCGGCGCACCGGTCATGAACTTCGTTTTTACGCTGTGCGATGACGCCGCCAATGAAACCTGCCCGGTATGGCCCGGGCAGCCGATTACAGCACATTGGGGCTTGCCTGACCCGGCGGCCGTGGAGGGCAACGAAGCTGAACGCCGACTCGCTTTCGCCGATACGTTCCGCATGCTGACGCAACGCATCTCAATCTTCGCCAATTTGCCGCTCACATCGCTCGACAAGCTCGCACTGAGCAAGCGTTTGCAGGAAATCGGCCAGCATGGATGAACCTAGGCGGTTAGCCGCCGAAGCCCTGGGCACGGCGCTACTGGTGACGGCCGTCGTCGGTTCGGGCATCATGGGCGACCGGTTGGCAGGCGGCAATGTCGCTATCGCTCTGCTGGCCAACACGATAGCAACCGGTGCCGTTCTGGTCGTGCTGATCACTGTGCTGGGACCGCTGTCTGGCGCACACTTTAATCCGGCCGTCAGCCTGATCATGGCGATCCGCGGCGAAATCAGCGCGCGACTAGCGGCGTTGTACAGCTTGGCGCAGATCGCGGGTGGCGTGCTGGGCACCTGGGCCGCGCATCTGATGTTCGCGCTACCGCTGTTGCAAGCGTCAACGACGGCCCGGACCGGCGGCGCGCAGTGGTTCGCCGAAGCCGTTGCTGCGTTTGGCCTGATTCTAACCATCCTCGGCACGGTGCGTGCCCGGCCGGACATGGTGCCTGTCACAGTCGGATTATACATCACATCGGCTTACTGGTTCACGGCCTCCACCAGTTTCGCCAATCCGGCGGTGACAATCGCACGGGCCTTTACGAACACGTTCGCTGGCATCATGCCGGCGCATGTTCCGGGCTTCATCGCGGCGCAGCTTTCGGGTGCGCTCATCGCCATGGCGCTATTCAGCTGGCTGTTCCACGAGCCTCCAAACGCGCGCAAGTAACGACCCGGTTTGGCCTTCAGCACTTGTCGCGCGCCCCATCGTTCACCGTCGTCTCATGGACGCCAAGAGCATCGGCCAGGCGCGTCTTGGCGGTACCGGGCTGCAACGGCTGTTGCTGGCTGCTGTCGGGCGCCCAGCCCGTCAGCGTGACGATCTCAAATGTTGCGGCGATCTTGCCGCCATCCGGCGCCGGGAAAGCGCCGCGATACAGCTCGAGCATCCGCGCCAGCGTCGCCCGGCGCAAAGGCCGCCGCGAGCGTTCCGTCAGCGCCGAGGCGCAGCCGGCGCCGCGCAAGTCGCGCAACAGGCCGAGCGGCTCGCTGTATGTCAAGGTCACCACATCGCTGTCAGCAACCGGTAACGCGAACCCCGCCCGTTGCAGCAGTCCACCCAGATCGCGCACATCGGCGAACGGCGCGACGCGCGGGCTGATGCCGCCCTCCAGTTCCGATTCGGCAGTTGCGAAGCTGGCGCGTAATTCTTGCAGCGTGCGACCGCCGAACAACGCCGCCAGCATCAAACCATCCGGCTTCAAGGCACGCCGCATCTGGATCAGCGCACCGGGCAGGTCGTTGCCGGTGTGCAGCGTCAGCATGGACACGAACAGATCGACGGAAGCCGGCGCGAACGGCAGCGCTTCGTCATCGGCGACGAGGCAATCGGCGCTGCCGGCGAACTTTGCGGAAGGCACAACTTGCAGCAAGCGCCCGATCTTGCCAGTTGCCAGCAGCGCCGCGTGTCCGTCCGTGCCGCAGCGGCCCAGCACCACCGCTGTTGCGAAACGCCTCTCGATAAGGCTCAAGCGCTCGGCCAAGTCCTCGGTGGCGCGGACGTGCAGCGCGTCGTGACGCGCGAAGCCTGGTGCGGCGCGCAGCAACCGCTGGCGCTGCACGTCACGGTCAAACAGCTTGGGCGGTGCGGCGGTCATGTCCAAGCACACTTAGCCGGTGCCGCAGCAAAGCGGAACCACAACGCGCATCTGCCTGACACCTAAAGCGGCCTGTGCCATGAAGGGCGAACAGGGAATGCTGGAGGCAAATCGGACATGGCGTGGCAGCACGAGGATCCCGCGATCCGCAACTTGGCCGCGCTGACGGCATTGGCGCTGAAGGCAGATGGTCCGTTCATCAACAGCGATGACGGCCGCACGTTTACACGACACGAATTCTGGCAGCTGACGGGCCGGATCGCTGCGGCGTTAGCTGCGGCCGGTGTCGTGCGTGGTGACCGGGTGGCGCTGCAGGCCGACAAGAGCGTTGAGGCGATGGCCGTACTCTTTGGTTGCCTTCGTCTCGGCGCCGTGTTCCTGCCGCTCAATCCAGCCTATACGCCGCCTGAGGCCGCCATACTGCTGGCCGACGCAGAGCCGTCGCTGCTGATCGTCGCCCCGCGCCTGATGGCTGGTCTCGCCACGCTGATACCGGCAGACCGGCTGCGCACCCTCGACGATAGCGGTGGCGGCACGCTGCTAGCGGCGACAGCCACGGGATCATTCCCGGGCGCTCCGTCCACGTGGGACGACCTGGCCGCCATCCTCTACACTTCCGGCACCACGGGTCGCTCCAAGGGCGCGATGCTGACGCATGGCAATCTGGCCTCCAACGCGGTGGGGTTGGTGGATGCATGGCAGTTCACGGCCGATGATGTGCTGCTGCACGCGCTGCCGGTGTTTCATACACACGGTCTGTTCGTCGCAACCAACACGGCACTGCTGGCCGGTGCGCGGCTGATTGTGCAGCGGCGGTTTGATCCGCAAGCCGTGCTCGCGGCACTGCCTGATGCCACCATCATGATGGGAGTGCCGACGTTTTACACGCGGCTGCTCGAGCAGAAGGGCCTGACGCAGGCTGCTACCGCGCATATGCGGCTGTTCGTGTCTGGCTCCGCGCCGTTGCTGGCCGAAACGCACCGTCAGTTCCACGAACGCACCGGCCACGCGATTCTTGAGCGCTACGGCATGACGGAAACCAATATGATTACTTCCAACCCCTATACCGGCGCGCGCGTGCCGGGTGCCGTTGGCCTGGCGCTGCCCGGCGTTACCGTGCGCATCGCCGAGCCTGTGAGCGGTGCTGAGCTGGCCGCCCATGAGGTCGGCATGATCGAGGTACGCGGTCCCAACGTCTTTCCTGGCTATTGGCGCTTGCCGGACAAAACTGCCGAGGAATTCCGCGCTGACGGCTTCTTCAAAACCGGCGACCTCGGCAGTCTCGACGATCACGGCGTGCTGACCATCTCCGGCCGCGCCAAGGACCTGATCATCACCGGCGGCTTCAATGTCTACCCGAAGGAGATCGAGGCGGCGCTCGACGGGCTCGCTGGCGTCGTCGAATCCGCCGTGTTCGGCGTGCCGCATCCCGACTTTGGCGAAGCGGTGATGGCGGTGGTGGTTGCCAGCGTGGCAGCGAGCGCTGACACAGAGTCCCAATTCAAGGCCGCGCTGGCCAGCCAACTTGCCAACTTCAAATGTCCAAAGCGCATCGTCGTAGTGCAGGATCTGCCGCGCAACGCCATGGGCAAGGTGCAAAAAACCGAGTTGCGCCGCCAGTTTGCCGATGCGTTCCAGTTGCCCGCGACGAGCCCACCCCGTGCCGACTGAATCCGCATCAACATTCAGCGAAGCCGCGTGCCGGCTGTATGGCATTCAGGCACGCGATGGCCGCAGCGTCGTCGTGTTCCGGCGCGGCCCCAGCAAGCGAGTGCTAGTGCTACGCTGGTGGCTGGACGGCGACGTGGTCGAGCCTGGCCAGTGGTTCAAAGGCCGCATCTATGAGCGCCGCGCCGACCTGTCGCCGGACGGCGAGCTGCTCGCCTATTTCGCCGCCAAATATGCCGGACCGCACGGCACCTGGACCGCCATCAGCCGGCCGCCTTTCCTCACCGCGCTGGCGTTCTGGCCGAAGGGTGACGCCTGGGGCGGTGGTGGCCTGTTTCACGACATTCGGACGTTCGGCCTCAACCATCATGTGCTGACGCCACCAGCTAAGGAAAACGGTCAAAGCACGGCGGCGGCGTTCGGCACGGAAATCTTCGAGAAGAAGAAAAAGAGACGGAAACCGCAGTCGCCTGCGAGCACCGCTCAAGTCCGGCTGACGCTTGGCAATGGCATGGCGCTGGTGCCCGTGGCGGAGTGGGCGGGCCGCGGCGAGGACTCGCCGATCGAACACGCCCGCATGCTGCGCGACGGCTGGCGAATGGTCGCGCAAGGCGAGGTTGGCCCGCGCAGCAGCAACGACGAGATCAAATACACGTTCACCGTCCCGGCAATCATTGAGCGCGATGGTGGTGGCGGTGAGGGAACGCTACGACTGCGCCGTTTGACGCGCGGCATCGGCCAGCGTGGCGGCGCGTGGAATGTTGAGGACTACGAGGTTGGCGCACCTGACGGCACTGTGCTGCGGCACTTGCCAAATTGCTCCTGGGCGGATTGGTCCACCGGCGGCGACTTGCTGTTTACGCTGGCTGGTTCGCTGTACCGTTTGCCCGCTCGGCAAGCCGCCGTAGCCGCCAGCAATGCAGCTGACGGCGCGCGCTTGATTGCTGATCTGACGGCGCTGAACTTCGCACCTCAGCCGGCACCTGCCTGGGCCACGCGCTGGCCGTGACGCTCCACCGGCACGTTTGAAGCCGCCTCAAACCGCCGCCGCGAAGCTGTCGGGGCGAGCGCGTCGCCAAGCTTCGGCGAAGCGCGGATCGCGGGTGCCGGCGAGCAGTTCGCCGGGCTCCAGGGTTGGATAGAGCTGATCAAACGTCTGCACAGCGCCGGTGCCGGTGCGCTTGGAAAAGTGATAGGGGCGCAGGTCGCGCGGATGTTCAAGGCCGGCGGCGGCGACAACTTCGGCCAGTGCTTTGATGGTTGACTTATGGAAGGTAGCGACGCGATCGGCCTTGGTCGGCACGTCGAGGGCGCGCTGGCGCGAGGCGTCCTGGGTGGCGACGCCGACCGGGCAGCGATCCGTGTGACAGCTCTGGCTCTGGATGCAGCCGAGCGCGAACATGAAACCGCGCGCCGAATTGCACCAGTCGGCGCCGAGCGCCATGGCCCGGGCGATATCAAACGCTGACACGATCTTGCCAGCCGCGCCAATCGCAATGCGATCGCGCAAGCCCATGCCGATCAGCGCGCTGTGCACAAAGGTGAGGCCATCACGCAACGGCATGCCGATGTGGTCGGCGAACTCCAAAGGCGCGGCGCCGGTACCGCCTTCCTTGCCATCGACGACGATGAAGTCTGGCGTGATGCCGGTTTCCAGCATGGCCTTGCCGATCGCCAGGAACTCCCACGGATGGCCAACGCACAGCTTAAAGCCCACCGGTTTGCCGCCGCTCGCGGTCCTCAGCTGGCCGATGAACGCCAGCATTTCCAGCGGCGTGCTGAAGGCACTGTGGCGCGGCGGCGAAACGCAGTCGACGCCGCGCTTAACGCCCCGCGCGCGGGCGATCTCACGCGACACCTTGGCGCCCGGCAGCACGCCGCCATGGCCGGGCTTGGCGCCTTGTGACAGCTTGATCTCGATCATCTTGACTTGCGGCAGGCTGGCGTTCTCGGCGAAGCGCTCCGGCGAGAAGCTGCCGTCATCGGTGCGGCAGCCGAAATAGCCGCTGCCGATCTCCCAGATAATGTCGCCGCCATGCTCGCGGTGATACTGGCTGACGCTGCCTTCGCCGGTGTCATGGGCGAAACCGCCAAGCTTGGCGCCCTTGTTGAGCGCTCGGATGGCATTGGCGCTCAGCGCGCCAAAGCTCATCGCCGAGATATTGAACACCGAAGCCGAGTAGGGCAACGCACATTGCGGCCCGCCAATGCTGATACGAAACGGCTCTTTGGCTGGCGGATGTGGCGCCATGGAGTGGTTCAGCCATTCGAAGGCGTTGGCATAAACATCCAACTGGGTGCCGAACGGCCGCTTGTCGAGATCGCCCTTGGCGCGCTGATAGACGATGGAACGGTTGTTGCGTGTGAACGGTGCGCCGTCGGTGTCGCTCTCCAGGAAGTATTGCCTGATCTCGGGCCGGATATCTTCCAACAGAAAGCGGATGTGGCCGGCGATCGGGTAATTGCGTAGAATGGAATGACGGCGTTGCAACCGGTCACGGATGCCGATGCAGGATAGAATGCCGGTGACTAATGCCGGCAACGCCAGTAGTTCAACGCTGGCGGGGCGCCAGACCATCAACGCGACAAGCGCGACAGTGATCAGCAGCGCTCCGGTCAACAGGATGAAGCGCGTCTCGAACGGCCGCGACAACCACCGCATGTGAACCCCCTCCACGGCACGCCCCGGTAGGGCACCGCTGATCCGCTCGAACTTGCCTACCGTAATCACGACGACTTTATCACGCAGATGACAAATTGTTGTTGTCTCGCGAAGTTTGCACCGTGAGAGGAGATTCCACTGGCCATAGCGACGACAAGCTCTCGGACTGCAGCGCTGCGGCGGCCGCTGTTCAGCGTGGTGGTGCCGAGCTGGAACCGGCCGCAGCTGCTGGTGC
>JANNSA010000072.1:0-1545 GCA_031402115.1 Hyphomicrobiaceae bacterium
CGCAGGGTAGGCCTCGGCTTCGATCTGGCGGAAGTCGGTGCTGCTGCGCAGCGGCCCATCCTCGATCAACACCACGTTCAAGCCCGCAGCACTGAGCAACTCGGCTGTGATGCCGGCGCCGGCGCCGGTGCCGATGATGGCCACGTCGCAATTGAGAGTGGCCGGCAGCGGCGCGTGGGGCCCGCCATGCACCTTCCAGCCCCGCGCCAGCCCAGCCCGGATGGGATCGACGAATTCGGTCATGGGGACGGCTGCTCTTTCACAGGACACGCTGGCCGGGATAGCCCACGGCCTGCCAGGTGGATGCGTCGGCAAAGTACGACGCGTTGGTGATGTCGCGCAGGGCGTGGAAGGCCTGCTGCCGAACCGCCAGCGACGATTCGCGCATGCCTTGCAAGGCGGCCGTGATGTCGGCCATCGACGCGCTGGACCAATCGCTGCGCAAGCCCACCAGCACCAGCCGGCCGGGCGCGCTGCCCACGATGGTGACGAGTTCGTCCAGCTCGGCTTGCATCGCCGGCGGCATGCCGGCGATCGTGCCCTGCACGCGGGCCAGGTGTCCTTCCAGGGCCTTGGCGCGGGCCTCGGGTTCGGCCGGCAGTGTCGATGCCAGCACCGCCTGGGCCACCGCGGTGAACATCGCGCGGCCGGAATCGGTCAGCAGGCCATCGCGTCGGCCCGGCTGTAGCAGTGCCAGCGTGCCGCCGGCCAGCGCCAGGAGCGTGCCGGTGGCGATGCCCACGGTCAGGAGAGTGCGTCGCTTCATGGCCCGCAGTGTTGCATCATTGAAGTTCTCCAACCTAGAGGGGGCCGACTAACGGGCCCGCCGTGTTGCCTTGAACCCGTCCGGAGACTCCATCCTTCGATGCCTGCAAGCCGTGGCCGCCGAGCGCGCGGACCGCGCGGCAAACCCGTCCCTGGCTGAGCGCGTGGCCGAGGTGAAGGCCTTCCAGCATGGCCGGTTCGCGCACACCTACGCCGATCTGCTGGCCGACAAGCGCTACGCCAAGGCCGCGACCTTCTTCCTGGAAGACCTCTATGGGCCCAGCGACTTTTCGGAGCGCGACACCCAGTTCGCCCGTATCGTGCCTGGGCTGGTGCGCATGTTTCCGCGTGAGATCGTCGGCACGGTGGCGGACCTGGGCGCGCTGCATGCGCTGTCGGAGAGGCTGGACTCCGCGATGGCCCGTGTCCTCGCGAATTCGACCGTCGACGGGCATCGTTATGCCGAGGCCTGGCGCACGGTGGGCGAGCCTGCGGCCCGCGAGCAGCAGATTGCGCTCATGCTCGCGGTGGGCACGGCATTGGACAAGTACACCCGCAACCCCTTGCTCAGGCACAGCCTGCGGTTGATGCGCTCGCCGGCCAAGGCGGCGGGGCTGGGTGCGCTGCAGCATTTCCTGGAGACCGGCTTCGACACCTTCCGCGCCATGGCGGGCGCGGACGAGTTCCTGCGCACCATCGCACAGCGAGAACGAGGGCTGGCCGCACTGCTTTTCTCGGGCGGAGAGATCTCGAACGCCACCGGCGGCTGAGATTCTTTCG
>JANNSA010000073.1:0-2549 GCA_031402115.1 Hyphomicrobiaceae bacterium
CGCGGGACTGCGCGCGGGAGATGGGGTTGGTGTTGCCGGGGCTGGGGTGAAAGGCGAAGTGTTGCGGCGCTGGAACTGCATCGGAGCTCAAACTTGCGGGGCGATGCCGGGTCCGCTTACGTTGTTTGCATCGAGCCGTGAACTGATGTCTCGACTTCAGCCGTAGAGTATCGCTGCTGCTTGGTGTCGAAGAAGTGGAGAGCCGATCACTCAATGGTAACAATTGCAACTGCCGTGCGTCGACTCTTACCGACATCAGCCGAGCGATTGGTGCCCTTTACTCCTTGTAAAAGCACGAGTTCCGAGTCTAAGGGTCGCATCTTTTCCACCATCTGCGCTAGCACAACTTGCAGCTACTGCTGAAAGTTACTTAGGCGGAAATAGAATCTCGAAAAGCCGCTTGGCGAAAGCTTCGTCTATGTCCGCACGCTTCTTGGCGAAAGCTTCTTCAGTCTGCTGGTCAGTCGGTCCTGCTTCATCTCTGTCAGAAAACACGCAGAGATTCTGATCCGCGTCATATTCGCCGTTTCGTTGGCTGCATTCATCCGCATTATTGATGCGTTGCTGGTTCCTTTGATACTCGATCCAATCGTTGGTGCTTGGGATTGTAGGATTGTCTTGCGCCAACAAAGGTTGTGGTAGAAAAAAAGCGCACAAGCACAGCGTATTTCGCATTATTCGCAGCATTTCGGCACCTCTATGTCGGGCACGCACAATATTCCAGCGAATAAACAACCCAATGTTCAATACCTGTGGCTCAGCTTCAAATCAGAATACTAGCATCGAACTGTGTATAACAATAACTCTGAAAAAGAAGCGAGTCAAAGGAAGATTACAAAACACTGATTGCAGCACCGCGAGGTCTCATGGTTGCAGTGAAGGGCACCAACGCGCTGCTCAATTGCGCGTCGGGCGCCACCTGGGTGTCGCTGCACCACGGCGGCGGCGTCGGCATGGGCTATTCCATCCACGCCGGCCAGGTCGTGCTGGCTGACGGCACAGACGCAGCGGCAGCGCGTGTGGGCCGCGTGCTGTGGAACGACCCGGCCACCGGCGTCATGCGCCACGCCGATGCGGGCTACGAGATTGCGCAGGCCTGCGCGCGAGAACATGGGCTGGTGCTGCCGGGGTTGGCGTGATGGTGATGGCGGTGGGGACGGGGCAGGTCCCTCATGTCTCGTCGCGGGAGTGCCCGCCCGTCCCTGTGCAGACGTGGCGCCAAGACGATCAGCCAAGCACGGCTCTGCTGCCAGCGACTGCTTTCTGCTCTCGAAATCCCGTAGCCGAGAACGACGGCAGCATCACACGGGCGGAAGTTGTGAATGATGCCGGGCGAGGGCCTTCGAACTTGACTGCGTGCCGACTGCTGACTCTTTCCGGCAGCAGGCCTGTGCTATGCCTGCCCCATGTCACGTGCCAGCCGCCTGCTTGACCTGCTGCAACTGCTGCGCCGCCACCGGCAGCCTGTGGCCGGTTCCACGCTGGCGCGAGAACTCGGCATTTCACTGCGCAGTGTCTACCGTGACATCGAAACCTTGCGCGGGCAGGGCGCCGATATCGAGGGCGAGGCTGGCATGGGCTACGTCCTGCGGCCGGGCCTCATGCTGCCGCCCCTGATGTTCACGCCCGAGGAAATGGAGGCGTTGCTGCTCGGCTCGAAATGGCTGGCGCAGCGGACCGACGCCAAACTCGCTGATGCGGCCGCCAACGCGCTGGCGAAAATCCGCGCCGTGCTGCCCGCCGACGTTGCCGAAACCATCGAAGGCAGTGGCCTGCTGGTGGCGCCGGCCGCACCCATTTTTGCCAGCGCCGTCGATCTGGGAGCCATCCGCCAAGCCCTGCGCGAGGAGAAGAAACTGCGCATCGCCTACAGCGACGCCGGGGGCGAGTCGAGCGAGCGCATCGTCTGGCCAGTCGCACTCTGGTTTTCCGAGTCTGTCCGCGTGCTGGCGGCCTGGTGCGAGCTGCGGCAGGCCTTCCGCCATTTCCGCATCGACCGCATCCGGGAGCTTGCAACTTTGACGGAGCGCATGCCGAAGCGGCGGCGGGTGTTGATGAAAGAGTGGCGGCGGCTGGAGTGTCTGGCGGAGGAGGCGGGTGAGGCTAAACCGGCAATAGCCTCGAGCCATGTCCGCTGACCCTCCAATGTCGCACGCAAAGGAACAAGTTAAGTATGAGGCCGCGAGGGGGCCAGGAGCCACTGATGCACAACGCGGACGATCAGAAGGGGTGTGCTTTTCCTACACATCAATTCGTTGATCACTGGCGCGAACACCGTTGCGCAACATGCGCGCGACAAATTTCAAACACCGGCGAACCCTTTCGATCCTACCGCGTCAGCAAACCGTCCAGGGCCCGATCGGGAGCATTGACCTCTTGCGGTCATCCACTCGCCAGAACTTGCGCCTGTCGGGCAGGTCGGGTTATAGCCAATCCCGACAGTCGGGCGCGCGAGTGGCACCTGATTTTGGTACGCTAACCGACAGTCACCAAGAGGCGGGACGGCGAGGCGGAATTCACAGCACCACGCGTACGAAGATAATCATGAC
>JANNSA010000074.1:0-1917 GCA_031402115.1 Hyphomicrobiaceae bacterium
GCTCCATCCGCAGCACGTCCTCGATGGAGACGACCTCGCAATGCGCCGCCAGCCATTGCATATGGCGGTCGAACTGTTCAATGCTGACGGACAGGTTGTCCCTGGCGTCATCGCACACCCGGTGGTAGCAAAGAACGGAGACACGTGGCGGCAGCAGGTGCCGGGCGCCGAGGTGGTACGCGCCAATCAGGGTGAGGGCAAAACTGTCCTTCAGGAACTCTTTGGCACGCAAGGCCCATGGCCGATCAACTGCCAGCTTCTTGCGCAACGCGCGCTGTTCTGCAAGTGTCGGACTCCGGAACGTCTTGCCGCCGCTGGCCGGTTGCGGCCGAGGCTCGGCGCGGCTTTCCAGCACCGCTTGCACGCAGTCGCGCGTGAGTCCGATCGCCACTTCGTCGAGCTGCAGCTGAAGGCTCCTGAGCGTCGACCAGCGCTCGCGCAGGACTTCGGCCTCGCCCAGGATCGCGCCTGTATCGAGACCGTCGTCCACGCAGTGAACGCTACAACCCACGCGGTCCTGGTCGTGCCAGAGTTCCCAGAACGCCGGCGGCATACCCCGGAAGTTGGGCAGCTTGCCCTTGTGCAGGTTGATCGTGCCCCGCACGGGCAGGCCGAACAGTTCGCGCTTGAGGATCGGTCCTCCGATCGACAGACCGAGGTCGGGCTTGAAAGCGCGCACCAACTCGATGAGCTCCGGCTGGTGCAGGCGCTCTACATGCTCGATGCGGACGTTGGCGCGTTCACGCAAGGCGCGCAGCGTGTACTCGTGTCCGGGTGTCGGCGCCAGCGGTTCGGCCGCCTGCCCCCTTGAGAGCACGCGGCGCAGCATTTCGCCCATCTGGTAGGTGACCCATCCCCAGCCATGGCGACGGATGTTCTTGCGTTGGCCCTTCCAGTTGGATGCCAGCGTGCGTCGCGGGGTTTGCACGCAGACGAGCCACTGCAGTCCGGCGACGGCTTCGTCAATGGCAACGATGCCTTTGCGGGCGCTGTAGTTCAGGTTGCCTGTGAAGACGACGACCCGCTGCCCGCCTGCTGTGCCCGCCGGGCCGGGCGCGCTCGGCGCGTTCACAGTCGCCAGACGTGGAAACCCTGCTTGCGCAAGGCCTCGGCGGAAAAGGATGCCTTGACATCCATGAAGGCACCGCCTTGCGCGAGCTTTTCTCCGATCTGCTCTGCCGTCAGGGCCTTGAACTCATTGTGCGAGACCGCGGCGACGATGGCGTCCGCACACGGCAGATCGCGCCACGGCACGAGTTGTACGCCGTACTCGTGCATCGCTTCGTCCGCTTCGGCCTGCGGGTCGGTGACGGAGATCTCCACACCGTAGCTCTTGAGCTCGCGAATGATATCGATGACCTTGCTGTTGCGCAGGTCGCCACAGTTTTCCTTGAACGTCAGGCCCAGCACATTCACGCGGGCACCCTTGATCGAGCGGCCCGCGGCGATCATTTGCTTGATCGTCTGTTCCGCGATGAACTTGCCCATGCCGTCGTTGATCCGCCGGCCCGCCAGAATCACCTGCGGGTGGAAGCCCAGCATTTCCGCCTTGTGCGTTAGGTAGTAGGGGTCCACGCCGATGCAGTGCCCCCCCACGAGGCCGGGCTTGAACTTCAGGAAGTTCCACTTGGTGCCCGCCGCCTCCAGAACCTCCGAGGTGTCGATGCCCATCTTCTCGAAGATGATGGCAAGCTCGTTCATGAGTGCGATATTCAGGTCGCGTTGCGTGTTTTCGATGACTTTGGCCGCTTCCGCGGCCTTGATGGAACCGGCCCGGTGCACGCCCGGTTCAACGATTCTCTCGTACAGCTTGGCCACCTTCTCCAAGGTCTGAGCCGAGTCGCCAGACACGATCTTGAGGATCTTGGTCAGCGTGTGCTCCTTGTCGCCCGGGTTGATGCGCTCGGGGCTGTAGCC
>JANNSA010000075.1:0-1609 GCA_031402115.1 Hyphomicrobiaceae bacterium
CCATGCCGGGACGCTGCGGTGCATGACGCATGAAGTTGCTCCTTGAGGTGGGGGTTCCAATCCACGGGCCGCACTGGCATTTGGTTGATGGATGGCCCCGTGTCCTGACAAGGATACGAGACGCGCAATCAGCCAAATGCCAGTGCGGCCCGTGGATTGGAACCCCCACCTCAAGGAGCAACTTCATGCGTCATGCACCGCAGCGTCCCGGCATGGTCCTTTTCGTTGCCATCGTCGTGATCATTGTCGGCGGTTTGACCCTGGTCGGAAACCTGTGCGGCGGCGGATCGATGGCGATTACCGCCATGGCGCCTGAAGCCCCTCAGGGAAAGGGCCAGCCACCCGACGGGGCGGCGATCCAGCGTTTCATCGCCAAGGAAGTGCCGAGTTACATTCCCGTCAGCCTGTCAATCATGGTGGTGGACCTGTTCGTCGGCATTGGCATGCTGGCAGCAGGCATCGGCCTGATGCGCATGAGCTCCCTGTCCCGCATGGCTGCAATCGGGTTGACGCTGTTCAAGCTGCTTCTCGCTTGCCTGGGCAATGTGTACAACTTCGTTCTCGTCATGCCGGCGCAATCGAAGTTTTTCGAGGCGAACCCGCTGCCGCAGGGAGCACCGTTCGACATCGCCGCGTTCACACAAGGCGCGACGTTGATTTGCCTGGGGATCGTGATCGTTATCCAGCTTGCGGTGGCGGCCATCATCCTGATCGGCCTGAACACAGCGGGGGTGCGAGCCGCGTTCGCCGCTGCCGGGAAGCCGCCGATGGACGATGATGAGGATGACCGGCCGCGCTCGCGCTACGAAGGATACGACGACGACCGGCCGCCGGAAACAGGCATCACCGATCGGTATTAGACTGTGACCGCTAGCGGCTTAGCGTTCGCAGCGAGCAATCAGCAGTAATCGACACTGCACTGCGAACGCTAAGCCGCAAGCGGCCGAGAGAAATCCATGACGCAAATCCTCGACGGCAAAGCGCTGGCCCAGACCATGCAAGCGGAGATCGCCTCGCGCGCCGCGGACTTCACGCGCAAGCATGGCTTCAAGCCGGGGCTCGCGGCGGTGCTTGTCGGCGATAATCCCGCCAGTCAGGTTTACGTGCGCAACAAGCGCAAAGCGTGCGACAACGTCGGCATAACGAGCTGGCTGCACCAGTTGCCTGCGGAGACGACGCAAGATGACCTGCTGAAACTTATCGAAAAGCTCAATTGCGATTCACAGGTGAGCGGGATACTCGTGCAGTTGCCGTTGCCCAGCGGGATTGAGGAAAGCACCATCATTCAGGCAGTGGCGCCGTTGAAAGACGTGGACGGCTTCGGGCCGGAGAGCCTCGGGCTGATGATGTCGGGGCATCCGCGTTTCTTGCCGTGTACGCCGTTCGGCATCCAGCAGATACTGGTGCGCAATCAAATCCGCATCGACGGGCAGCATGTCGTGATCGTGGGCCGCAGCAACATCGTCGGCAAACCGCTGGCGTTGATCCTGATGCAGAAGGGGGACGGCGGCAATGCGACGGTGACGGTTTGCCACAGCCGCACGCCTGACATTGCTGCCTTGACGAGGCAAGCTGATATTGTCGTGGTCGCGATCGGGCAGGCGCGCTT
>JANNSA010000076.1:0-1849 GCA_031402115.1 Hyphomicrobiaceae bacterium
GCGACGAGGGTGGCGAACAGGCAGACAATTCTCATGGGTGATTAAATTGTGCCGGACAAAGACGGCGCGAGGCAACGCAAATACAGTCCGGCTGGCTCCGAGGGCGCATCTCAGTTTTTGGCGAGAGTGGAGGAGGAGGTGTGTGGGAAGAGAAGGTGCCAGCGATGGTTGCGCCAGAAGGTTTCCAAACACAGCAAGGCTTCGTCGCCTTGCTGGCTCCAAAACTGGCCCGGTCGTTTGAAGCGGCATTGCGTCTGCCGACACGTCGCTTCAATCGCTCCGCTGCCGATGGGTTCGCCCCGGCGTTGTCCGGCACGATAGTCCATGCGTTTTTCATGTTCGCGAAAGTAATGAACTTCCCGCGTCACCGCGGCAACGGCGGGCTGGCCTTTGAGTCCGGCCAGGGCTTCTTCGAGTTGCCCGATGACTTTGATCGCCGAGTGGTGCTTCAACTGGTGAAGCAAGGGTTTGATCCACTCTTTGAACTTCACCTTGTCTTCGCCAAAGAGGGCGCAGCCCACGGCAACCAGGTGTTGCACGGCATGATAAAAGTCCAGCCGTTGGCGGGCTTGGGGGAAACGATCGTCGGCCAGTCGCCAGATCCAGACTGCCCCGTCGCCAATGACCAGCGCGCCGGCGGCCTGGCCCAGTCCGCGCCGCAGGCTCTCGGCGTGGAGTTGTTCGCGCAATGCGTCCATGCCCAAGCGGGTGGAGACGAACCCGCGCTCGCTGATGACCGGGCGGCCGCCCGCTGTCTTGCCGCGATGATCCAGCCGGAAGCAGGTGCCGGTATAGACCCAGTGCCAGCGTTCGGGTTCTTGACCGGTGCGGCGCATCGTCCCGCTCTTGCCCCAGTCATCGCGTTCACGAATGTTCCACGCGTCCATCTGGATGATCATCTGATATGGCTCCAAGGTCAGTTCCAGTTGCGGCTTGGTGGTGGCAGCCTGTTGATCCATTTGGGTGCGCAGACGCTGGGCGCGTTGGCCCTGCCGCCGGGCTTCCCGATCCAGCGTGGCGCGGGGCAGATGGATGCCGGTCAGGTGTTCGAGCACGATGCTCGCGTCTTCGACCGGCATTTTGCTGGCCAGCAACGCCGACATGGCCTGCACGGCGGGCGAGTAACCGGCGGTGTCTTCCAATCCCAGCGCGGCGTCGGCGGGCATGCGCCATTTGCCGCAGCGTTTACATCGGCCCCGGGTGCGGTGGAGGGTGATCGCCCCAAAGCGTGGTTCGAAGGTGCGGGCGTGACCGTCCGAACAATTCGTGAGTTCCTTCCGGCAGACCGGGCAGAGCGGCGGGGTGGCGTCGGCCTTGGCTTGAGCGGCGCGTTGCGTGGCTTCCAGCAGCCGCCGCTGAACATCGCGTGCCGCCTGATCTTCGAGATGCCCCAAGGTTTGATCGCTCGCCTGCAAGAACCGCTGGCTGGATTGCTCCAGCGCACAGGCCGTGCGCGTCGCCAAGACGTTCAAGGGTTCAGGCAGCGCAGCCGTCTGGGGTTTCGGGATGGCCAACTCATGGCAGGTGGTTTTCATGCCCTATTCTTACCTCAAAGGCCTCCTCACAGAAAGTGAGATGCGCCCTTCGCCGGTGCAGGCCAGACTTGTTTCTCCAGATGCTCAAGGTTATTGTGGTAACATGAAAACGCTCACAGTCCAAGAAGCTCAGGCGCAGCTCGGCCAGCTCATTGCCGAGGCCAACCACGGCAACGTCATCGTCCTCACCGACGGCCAGCAGAAGGTGACGCTTCAGCCCGGAGCCGCGTTGGATCTGCACGAGGACAGCCCTGAATTGGAGGCGGAGTTGTTGAAAGGCATCGATGGCCCCTATACGCCCTACTCGTCGGAGG
>JANNSA010000077.1:0-2522 GCA_031402115.1 Hyphomicrobiaceae bacterium
GACTGCGTGCCATTTTGGCTGGAGCCTGTCAGCGCCTTTGGCTCCCTGCAAATGACGATGCTTGCAACAGTTCACCTGAGTTGGGCGTGTCATCCAGTCTAGCCCTCCGACCGCCGTGACGCTGGCAGCCGCAGAAGCTCCTCGCGGAGCATTCCTCACCGTGAAGGTGGAGGTACATTGTCTCGGCAGCTTCCGACCCGGCCGTTGCCAGCCGCGCCGGTGCCGATGGACTACGGCGGACGGAACCGCCGGTTTGTTTATGATGTATCCATAACAAACAATTGTTCGAGCGACCTCATGTCGCAGCCAGCAGTAATGCCAACACAATGGCTAGTTCAGTAGAACTGTGCTGATACCTGTCCATCACATGGGCACTGCTCGGTAACTCGCTCAGAACCTTACGCGTTAGCTTCATGCCAACAAAACTATGAAGCCGCAATTCCGACTGTATCGACGCTCCAATGGAGGCCGATTTTATCTCCACAACAATGTGACCGGCAAACAGGAAAGCCTGGGCACCACCGACCGCAAGGAAGCAGCCCGGCTCTTGCACGCTAAAAACGAAGCATCTCGTCATCCACTCCTCAACGTGCAGATCGCCCGCGCCTATCTGGCGGCGAATGACACCAAAGTTGGGACACGTCTTTGGCTGGACGTCATGGATGAGATTACCAAGTCCAAGAAGGCGTCAACGCTCGCATTCTATCTCCGCGCCTTCAAACAGAAGGCGTTTGACTCGATTCGAAAACTTACCGTCGTGCAGACGCGTCCTGAACACTTTCTTTATGTGCTGGGGGCGGGGACAATCGCAACGAACAAGAATCTTCGCCGCCTGCACAGCTACGCCCTGTCGATGACTTGGCTGCCGTGGCCGATCTTGACCAAGAAGCAATGGCCGGAACTGCGCTACAAGAACAAACGCGGCATCACTCGCGAAGAGCATCTCACTATTCTTGCCAAAGAGCTGAACCCGGAGTGGAAAGCGTTCCTAGAACTGCTGTGGCATGTGGGGCCATCCCAAGGCGACATGGCTGCGCTGCGCGCCGAGGACATTGACGTGGAGCATCGCGTGATCAAATTCTCGCGTCAGAAAACACGGTCGCTGACCGTGCAGCGATACGGCGAAGACATCGCTGCGATTCTCAACCGATTGCCAAAGAGCGGACTTTTGTTTCCAAAGTTGTCTCAACTCACCTCGTCCAACCGGGCCGCCCGCTTTTCAAAGGCGCTCAAGCGACGTGGGGTGGTTGGAGTTATTAATCCGGCAAAGTGATAGCGCCACGAAGAGAGCTGCTATAGGCTGGGGTCCATGAAGCAAGACGGACGGAGCATGAGCAAAGAACAACAAGTGGAAGCACGCCGGCGGGCCATGATCTTGGTGGGCAAAAACTGGCACAATCGGGATGTGGCCGTGGCCGTTGGGGTCAACGAACGCACCGTGCGTCAATGGCAGCAGCATCAACGCGAGCATGGCACCAAGTCACTGCTGCGCGACGAGCGGGGACGGGCCGTGGGTGAAGGGCGCACGCTCACCGCGGCGCAGGAGAAGGAGGTTCGCAAGCTCATCGCCGACAAGCTGCCCGACCAACTCCAACTGCCCTTTGCCCTGTGGACGCGCAAAGCAGTGGCCCAACTGCTGGAGACACGCTCTGGCCTCAAACTGCCCGTGCGCACGATGGGCCAATACCTCAAGCGCTGGGGCTTCACCCCGCAAAAGCCCATCAAGAAGGCTTACGAGCAAAACCCCGGAAAAGTGAAACGCTGGCTCAAAGAGGAGTATCCGGCCATCGCGGCGCAGGCCAAAGCCGAAGGGGCGGAGATCTACTGGGGCGACCAGACCGGCGTGAACAACCAGCCCAACGCGCCGCGCGGGTATGCCCCCAAAGGCGAGACCCCGACGGTAAGCCAGCGCGCGAAACGCTTCGGGTTCTCGGTGATGAGCGCGGTGACCAACCGGGGCAGCGCGCGGTGGATGGTCTACAAGGGGGCGCTAAATGCGGCGCTGCTCATCCGGTTCATGGAACGGCTGGTGCGCCAGATGCAAGGCCGCAAGGTGTATCTGATCCTGGACAACCTGCGGGTGCATCACAGCGCCCCGGTGAAGGCGTGGCTTGCCGAACACCGGGAAGAGATCGCGGTGCATCATCTGCCCAGCTACAGCCCGGAGCTCAACCCCGATGAGCGCCTGAACCGGTCGCTCAAAAGCAAGCTGGGCCAATTGCCCGCAGCCACGAACGAGCGGTCACTCCACCGGCAGACCCTGGGCCAGTTGCGTTCGTGCCACAAACAACCCGGCCTGATCCGTGGCTTCTTTAAGTCAATCACCACCAGCTACGCCGCTTGATGGCTCTATCTACATGCCGGATTAATAACCGACCCGTCTTCCGTGCCCGTGGCCTGACCAAGACCTACGGCTCAGGCACTGCCGAGGTTCGGGCGCTCGCTGGCGTGGACCTGGATCTCTACGCCGGCGAACTCATCGTGCTGCTCGGGCCATCCGGCAGCGGCAAGACCACCTTGCT
>JANNSA010000078.1:0-3301 GCA_031402115.1 Hyphomicrobiaceae bacterium
CGCGCAATTCCTTGATTCGGTGGGGTGTCATGCCCCTTCGTAGCTGGTTGCAACCAACCATGCAGGCGCATAAATTGCAACCGCCTGTTGACAGTATATGCAAAATTTGCAACTGTGATTCACGGGTTATCGGAAAGTGGCGCAATGAAGCTGGCAGCCTATCTGGATCAAAAGCGAATGACCGCAGCCGATTTTGCACTGCTGATCGGCGTGCACAAATCGACCGTGAGCCGATGGGTCGATCCAGATAGCTCGACAGGTGTTGAGCACCGCCCAGGTTGGGATCTGCTGAAGAAGATCAAGCAGGTGACGGATGGAGCGGTCACGGCCGATGACTTCATGGGCGAAGACTCCCTACCAGTCGAACGAGTTGCGTGAGCACTACCGCTGGGCAGACGAAGCCAGTCGCGAGGCTGGCTTAGACACATGGGCCTAACATGTGGCCAGCTCGTCTGCCCTGCCGTGTTGCTTAACCGTGTGTACCTCCTTCGTACCTCCCTGGCCTGACCGGCCCTGGTTCCGCGTGCCGGTAGTTTTTTGTGGTCGCTGGCGACTCCCGTTCCGGGAGCCGGCCGCCAGCGACGGAAAACAGGTGATTCATGCTTGCTGCCCTGCGACGACTCCTGCGGCCACCGCCACCGCGCCCATCCGCGCTGATGCTGCGGCGCGAGCCCGTGCTCGATCTTGCGGCCATCGACGTGGCACCGGTGCCGCTACCGGTGTCGGCGCTGATGCACCTGCCCGACTCCGACAGCGGGCGAGCGCCCGCCATCAGCAAATACGCCAGCCCGGTGCGCCTGCGCGAGGTGCCGGTCGAGGAACACGGCCGCCGGTTGCTGCGCTGGCTGCAGGGCGACCATGCGGGCGCTGTCGGATTCGACTCCCCGCCGGTCGCCGAGATCCTGACGCTGCTCGCCGACGACGTGCTGCCAGCCTATCAGGAGATGTGCGCCGAATTGCGCTGGGTGCCGCAGCCCTGGAACCGGACCGGCAAATACTTTCGCGAAGCGCTGGGCGATGGCCGCAAGACCTACGCCTGGGTGCTCGATGACGACGGCGTGCGCCACCGCTTGCGCGTCTACAAAATTCCTATGGTTGTGGTTGCGCCACTCGCGTCCGCGCCTACCGGCCGGCGCGCGGAACGCGTGTCGGTAGGCGCACGGAATAAAGCTGCGTGATGCAGCCGTTTTGGATGGCGGCCCATTGGGTCGCGGTGGCGACAAGCATGGTGTTTGTCGTCGCGGTGCTCTGCGGGGTTTTTTAATTGCCGCGCCTACCGGCCGGCTCCGCGTAGCGGTGTCGGTAGGCGCACTCAAAGACGGGGGTTTTTAGATGACCACACCAGCCAAGCACGCGCCCTCACCGCGCGAGGTCTATGCAGGCTTCATGCGCGAAGCCGAGGGCATACCCGCGCCGCTCTCTCAACGGGTTACCGCGCCTACCGGCCGGCGCGCGGAACGCGTGTCGGTAGGCGCCATCAAAGAAGAGACCATACATCGCGCGCTCGTCGGGCACCTGCTGGTGCGCTGCGTGCCGGGCGTGTGGTGGCATCACTCGCCCAACGGCGGCAACCGGCATGCGGCGGTCGGCGGCATGCTGAAGGCAATGGGCACCAAACCGGGCGTCCCCGACCTGATGTTCATCCGCGAGGGCCGGGTGCTGTTCCTCGAGCTAAAGCGCCGGGGCGGCGCGCTGTCGCCCGCGCAAAAGGAATGCCACCGGCACTTAGCGGCGGCAGGCGCCATCGTGCTGGTCGCCTACGGCCTCGATCAGGCGCTGGCCACCCTGCTCAATGCGGGGATTTTGAAACCCACGGCTGATGCCCGATCTACCGCGCCTTGCGGCCGGCTGCCCACCGGGCAGTCGGAAGGCGCCACCTAAAAGCATAACAGCCCGCTGTTGCTGCAGCAGGCTGTTGGAGATGTGCAAAACTTTACCTTGAGGACACCATGGCTACATCGATTCGCGTTTCGGCGCAAGAACAAACTGTGAAAAAGTCTGCCCGGCAGACCTACTATTTCAAGTTCTACGGCGACAAGTGGCGCTCCGGCACCGTCGCCATGGGCCTGGAGGCCAAGGGCCTCTACATCGACATCATATCGCTTATGTGGGACCGCAAGGGCTGCTTGCCCGCCTGCCCGCTGGCATTGGCCCGCCTGCTCAAGGTCGATCCGCGTGTCTGCCGCCGGGTGCTGGCGCAGCTGATCGGCCTCGGCAAGCTGCGCGTCGACGGTGACCGGCTGACCAACAAGCGCATGGGCCACGAGATCGCGGTCTACCTCTCGACCGCCGCGACGATCGACGCCGCCGCCGATCAACCACCGGCAGCTGCCGAAATCGATGCTGACGACCAGTACGAATTCGACCTGTTCGCCAATGCAACCGGTGGAATGGTGGACACTACAACCGATGTACTTCCGCCAGACTTCCGGCAGAAGTCCAGCCACATCTTTTTGGAAAACTCAACAAAAACAACGCCCGCCCCGCTACAGTTAGAGTCAGAGTTAAAACAAGAAAATAAGAAGAAGGAGAACAGCACAGCAGCACCTGTTCCAGTCTCTGCTGCGCCGCCTGATATTTTGTTTGAATTGTTATTGGAAGCGGCAGGAAGCGCCGTCGAGGTGACAGCTCCTGGCATCGGATCGACGATCGAGCCCAGGGCATGGCTCGCCAACGGCTGCCATCTCGACGCCGACGTGTTGCCAGCGATCAGGGCCGTCGCGGCACGGCCCCGGCGCTCCAAGATCGTGTCGTGGCAGTATTTCCGGCAGGCGGTGGCCGAGGCGCGGGCGGCCCGCACAACGCCGCTAGCGGTCATAGCCGTCGATGGGTGCTCGGCCCCCAGAATGCCCGCCAGCGGCCACGCGAAGCCCGCCTGGGTCGTCGAGAAGGAACGACGCAGAGCTGAGAGCAAGCGCATTCTTGCCGACCTGTCGCTCAAGTACGCAGCCACCCGCGCGGCGGTCGATGCCGCCTACGCGCAACGGCAGGCCGCCAAGGCTGCTAGCCCGCAGCGGAGGGCCGCACCATGAACGTCTTCGTCGCCATGATGAACGATCACGTCGGCGAGCCGGATGTCGATGAACTCGGCCGGTTCTATGAGGCCTACGAGCGGGCGCTGCTGCCGTTCTCGACCGACGAGCAGCAAACCATTGCCGACCGCGTGCTCGAAAAACCGCGCAAACGCTGGCCGTCGATCGGCGAGTGCCTGGAGATCGGCCATAACCTCGCCAGCCGCATCACGCCGCCGGACTACACGCCGACGGACTGCGAGCGGCTGGTCACCGCACATGACCGCACC
>JANNSA010000079.1:0-2539 GCA_031402115.1 Hyphomicrobiaceae bacterium
ACCTCGCCGTCAACAAAGTGATGGCGGCCGCTTCCCGCCGCGAGCCACGCGATATCGTCGACCTGATCACACTGAACGACCGCTTGTTTCCCATCGGCGCTTTGGTTTGGGCGGTCGCCGAAATTGCCCCTGGGTACACGCCCAAAGGGCTCATCGTGGAAATCCGCCGGAATGCACGCTATCCAGCGGAAGAACTGCGCCAACTCGCGGCCGACCCACCGATCGATCCTGATGCCGTCATGCGCCGCCTGCGCGCGGAGCTCGATGCGGCGGAGCAGTTCGTTGCGCTGATGCCGAGCGGTAAGGCGGGCATGCTGTTCCTGCAAAATGGCCGCCCTGTGCAACCCGACCCATCCAGGCTCGACGCCTACACCACCCATGCTCCGCAACGTCGCGGCCACTGGCCCTCGAGCCCCGACATCACCGCCGCCATGCTGGCTCACCTGCAGAAGCCGCAGTTGTAGCGCAAAGACTGTCGCGATTTGCCCACGGTTGGCGACCGGCGCAACACCAAGTTGATTGTAAGACCATGGCAACCATGGCCGCGTAGGCCGTGCAAGTTCTATGAATTTGAGACGGCGTGAGCTTGGTGAACTCGTGCGCGCAGGCAATCAAACCTGACATGGCCGTGCATTGAAACGAAGTTGCCCGGCTACGGCAAGACCGCCTTGCAATCAGCGTCGCAAGGCAGCGGGTCGCGCAGCTTTACGCCGGGGTCGTTCTATCCATCCTGGTCGATGAAGACGATCCCGGCCACTTCGCGAGGGCGCACCGCTCAAAAGTGGCGCATGATCGCTTCCGAACGCGCCATGTTACAGATAACCGCGTGCCCGATAGGCCCTGAAGCCGATCCATTCCTTGACAGCGTTGGTTGTCATTGTGAGTGCGGCAGCGTCGGGCAGCCATCGCAACACAGGATCCCACGCGCCGTCGTACACCAGGACGTCAGTACTGGAGGCGACCACCGGCAGGTCATTCTTCTGGAAGATCGCCATCGCGCGAGGCATATGTGCCGCCGACGTCACGAGCAGGGCCGATGCAAACCCGTTTCGCTGCCAGATCTCCTTGATCTCAAGCGCATTCTCGTACGTGTTGCGGCTCCGGCCGGCGGTCTCGATCGCGGAAGCCGGTACGCCCCATTCAATCAGCAGCGATTTGATCAATTCCGCCTCGGGCTTGACCGCAGCCTGCCAGGGTGAATTACCTCCGGTCACCAAGACGCGCTTGACCTTGCCGGCCCGGAACAGCCGCGCAGCATGCAGAACGCGGTCGGATGCCTCGTAGAGATCGGCTTCGGTGCGTGGCACCAGAGGCAGTCCGATGGCCCCGCCGAGGACGATGGCAACATCGGTCTCGGGCGTTTCAGCCATGGTTCTTGCTGGATACTGACGCTCCAGCGAACCCAGTGCCCACATCGCAAATACCGGGGTCGAGCTAACCCACAGAACGAGGAGGCCGGCAACGAAACTCAACATCCCAAGCCGTCGAAGCCGCAAGGCCGAGCATATGACGCCGACTACAGCAAGACTGATCGCCGCCCCGAGCGGGTAGACAAACACAGGCAGCAGCTTGGTCAGAAAAAGCGATGTGTCGGTTTCAAACATGGCGCACGACTAGGCAAGTAGCGATGCAGACGCTTACACGGCTTAACGTCTCAAGGTAGCGGGTCACGTAGCTTTACTCCTGGTCCGGTCTTACCGTCCTGATCGATGAAGACGATCCCGGCCTCTTCGAGGCTCTCCTGAATTTTCCAAATCGATTTTGCTGACCCGCGTACTTCGCTACCGCCAGCCTCAAGCCGCTGCAGCGTTGCCAGCCCGACACCAGCTCGCGTTGCAAGCTCGATCTGACTCAATCCCAGTAGACCACGAGCGGCGCGAACCTGATTTGGTCGGATCATCAAACCTCAATTCCGGTTCGATTGTACGAAACCGGTCGCAGATGTTGACACTACGGACTTTATGATGTATTTTACATCTAAATAGAGGTGTAATTGGTGAGTTAGATGCAAAAAACGTCATTAAATGTTCAATCGCTTCACGCAGAAGTTTCTCAGCACCGGGCATTTCGGAGCCGGCTTTTAGCCGAGATCCCCGACCTCGACGAGGAGACCCTCGCAGACACTCTGGAAGGAATCACCAATCTCAAGGAGATGTTAGCGGAAGTCATTCGGTCAGCGCTAGACGACGAAGCGCTGGCCTCCGGAATCTCCTTGCGACTTGCCGAGATGAAAGCCCGCCTCGACCGCTTCGAGACGCGGGCCAAGCGTAAACGCCAGATGTCGCTGCACGCCATGGCCGAAGCTGAGATACCCAAACTGATCGAACCCGATTTCTCCGCCTCGCTGAAGCAGGGCGCTCCGACGGTCGAGATCGAGGCCGAGGACAAGATCCCCGCCGCCTACTGGAAGCCGCAGCCACCCAAACTCGACAAGCTCGGAATCCTGGCCGCGCTCAAGGCCGGAACAGAGATCGAAGGCGCCGTCCTCGCCGAACCAAAGCAGCAACTCACCGTGAGGACCAAGTAATGGCGTTTACAG
>JANNSA010000080.1:0-11098 GCA_031402115.1 Hyphomicrobiaceae bacterium
AGGCCGTGGGCGCCAGCTTCTGGTGCGACTATGTAGGGTGCGAACGGCCTTCTTCAGGCCGTATCGCACCGCCACGGGCCGGAGCGCCAGCCTCCGGTGCGACTGTGTAGGGTGCGAAAGGCCTTCTTCAGGCCGTATCGCACCGCCACGAGCCGGCGCGCCAGCCTCTGGGGCGATACGGCGAACACGCCTGTCGCACCCTACGCCGCCTACGACGCCGCATTCGAAATGATTCACTTGTTGTGCTGACTGTCCGAAGAGTTTAGCGGCTCATGCCGACGCGCCGCCGGGCAAGGCAGCGGCGTGGTTGTCCCAGTGCCAGTTGGTTGCGACTTTGGCGGGTTCCATGGACGGCGAGCAGGCAGCGACGGCACCGTAACCCGATGTCAGCATGAATTGACCGGCACCGGACGCCGCTGCAACGCCCGAGATATCCGCGAAGCTATGCGAGGCGAAAACTTCGCCGGACGTCAGGTTCAGGAGCAGCACGCGATTGCCGCGCGATGAGGTGATGGCGACGGTTTCGCCAGCGCGGTCAAAGGCGATAGAACTAACATAGCCCTTGAGTTGCCGGTTGCTGGGTTCGTCGACGAGCAAGGTTTGCAGGTCCTGCTGACGCTGGTGCTTGAACAGCAAGGTAACTCCCGTGTCCGCTGGCGCCAGTGATTGCGCGCCGAGCACGACGGTGCCGTTGGCGGTGATATCGAAGTGCCGCAGCGACACCCCCTTGGCCTGGCTAAGTTGATGGCGCTCGAGCAAGTCACCGGTCGCCAGATCGACATAAGCGAGCGACGTCGTGACATTGCCCTGGTTGAGCACGGCCCGGCCATCGCTGACGCGCGGGTCTTCGCGCAAGCCGCCATTGGCGACAACCAGCACAGGCGCGCCAGGTAACAAGCCCATGTCGTGCGGGCCGACGCCATAGGAAGGCAGTTCGCCGATGCGCCGGAACTGCAACGCCACGTCGTAGACGCCAATGACACCGCGGCCGGCGGCGAAGTCGTTCTCAGTCGCGTAAAGCAGGCGGCCGTCGGCGGAAAACACGCCGTGGCCGTAGAAGTGCCGGTTTGCGGGTGTGCTGATCACCACGGGCGGGGCTTGGCTAGCGTCGAACACAAAGGCGAACAGGCCGGGCCGGCGGGCGAACACCGCACATCTTCCAGTGGCGGGGCAAACCGCGATGTCGTGGCCTCGGCCCGGCAAGGGAATGCTGCGGATGTCAACGCCATCCGGGCCAAAGATCGCTGCGGAATGCCGGCCAGTGGCGTCCTGGCGCGCTGCGGCATAGAGATTTGGCCGCGCCAAACCTTCAGCGTTCGCCGCCCGCACGCCCAGTCCGGCGCGTGCGGCGGCGGCCAACGCCGTGGCGGCACTGGCTCCGAGCATGAAGGTGCGGCGGCTGCAAGACACCACGATCAGTCTCCATCACCCGAGTTGAAGCCAATCGCCAGGCCAGCCGTCTCAACGAGGGCCTGTGAACCTTGCTGGCGCGCATTCTTCAGGGGGAAGCCCACGGCCATCAGGCTCTGTGCGGTATCGAGCGACTCGAACGGTTTCGGCGCTCCAACGAGCTTTTGCGCGGCACGCTGAGCGGTTGCCAACTCGCGCAGCACCAGGTCAGTGATGGCTTTCTGGTCCTGGTCGCTGGCCGACACGGCTTCGGCGATGCCGCCTTCAGCGTAGAGCCGGCGCAATCCCGCCAGATTGGCTGACACCAGGGTGAGTGACCGGTTGCTGAGGGCCAGCACAGCCGCCTTGCGGGACTGCTGCGGGTTCAAGCCAAGTGGATCGGCAATGCGTTGATCGCGCACGCGTTCGGCGCCTTCACTGAACATGGTCGCAATTGCCAGGGTCGTTTCGAACGGCTTGAGAAAGGCCGGGTTATCGGGTCCCGGTTTCAGCCATTGCGCGCGATAGCCCGCCGGGTCAGCCCACTCCGCAGCAACGGATTGGGCGATCGTGGTGAGGTTGCCAGCGATGGCGATGGCGTAGCTGCACGCGTACGCCGGCCCGCTGCCAGCCACGACCAAATCATCCCGGGTGTCGCCAAACAGCACCTGCTCCAACGCCCCGATACCTTGCACCGCGACGCTGCGGCTGGCGAGCCCCGTGCCCTGCAGTACGTCGGCATCCTGCTTCTTGAGGAGCGCATTGATCTGCTTGACGCCAAGCCGTTGGCGATCAGGCCAGAACAGGAAGCGATCCAGCCGGTCTTCGCGCATCATTGGCCCGATGCGCACCATTTCGATGCGGCCGAACGCACTGACCAGCACATCAAAGGCTGTATCGACGACTTGGCGCTTGTTGTTCTTGCCCTGGCAATAACCCTCCAGCGCCGCCGTCATGTCTTGCGACGCAGCGGCAAGCCTCTGATAGCCCGGCTCAATGACCTTCGCGAGAACGCGCGCTGCCAGGCCGGCATGGTCAAACGCCGCATTTGGCGCGAAGCCACCACCCGAGGTCGATTGCGCGATCGCGACGGGCGCTGCGCCGCAAATCGCGACGAGCACCGTCAGGCTGCAAACCACAAGACCTAACGAGTGTCTCCGGCGGCGGTCAAAGCGCATGGCTTGCCTCACAGCGATTCGATGAATTTCAACAGATTTTGCCGGTCCCCAGCGGTCAGGCCAGCGAAACCGTCACGCGCGCTTTGCCCTTCACCACCATGCCAGAGGATGGCTTCCGTCAGCGTCCGCGCGCGTCCGTCATGCAGATAGAACGTGTTGCCATTGACAACGCCGGTCAATCCAATGCCCCAGAGCGGCGGCGTTCGCCATTCAGTTCCGGTCGCGGCGCCCTCGGGCCGTCCATCCGCCAGTTGCGGCCCCATGTCATGCAGAAGCAGGTCCGTGTATGGCCAGATGCTCTGCGCGCGTAGGTGTGCGTCACTGCTGTCCTGTCCTGTCCGGTGCCTTGGTGTATGGCAAGCTACGCAGCCTATCGCGCGGAATAGTGCTTTGCCGGCCAGCACATCGGCGGCAGCCGGATTGCGGCGCGCCGGCACGGCTAGATTGCGCGCATAGAACGCCACCAGGTCCAGCATATCGCCGGCGATCTCGAGATTGGGGGTGCGCGCCGGTGCGCCATGCGGGGCGGCCTGGCAAGCCGTTTGCGCCGGTGTGCAATCACCACTCACCCTCGGAACCACAACATTGCTGACGCCGATGTCCCCGGCAAACGCATCGCCGGATTGTGCATGGATTGACGGCTGACCGGCCTTCCAGCCAAACCGGCCAATCGGTGTGTCAGCTCGCAGGCGATTGGGGCGTCCTGATATGCCGTCGCTGTCGTGATCGTCAGGATCGGCCAATGCCACAATGTCGGCTTCGGGTACCGCCTCCAGTAGTCCCAGTCCGATCATCTGTGGCGTCAGGCGCGGCGACAGCAGCGTTTGCGGGTGCAAAGGGCCATAGGCAGGATCGGTGATGGAGTAAGTGGGGACGCGCAAGCTAACGATCTCGCCGTCAGCCAGTGTCACCTGCCGCTCGGCATAGCTGATCTGCATCCGCGCCTCGCCCGGATGGCCTTGAATGCCGAACTCCTGCAATTGCGTGCCGTAGGTTGGTTCCGGGATCACGGCGAGTTGCCCCGACGCCAGAGCTTGCTGTTGCGCCGCCGTCCCGGGCGGAATCGACAACCGCAGAAACATCGACGCGGACTGCTCGGCGCGGCTGTTGCCGGAAGGCGGCTGGCCACGGCCGTCCTTCAAATGGCAACTCTGGCAGGCCCGCGCATTGAACAAGGGGCCGAGGCCATCGGAGGACTTGGTTGAGGCCGGCGACGACACCCAAAGCTTGCGGAACAGCGCGTTGCCGATCTTGAAGTCCAGCTCACGCTCGAAGCCAATATTGCCGGAAGCGTTCGAAAACGCGTCCGTCGTGCCGAATGACCCGCGCGACGTGGCGGCGCCACCGGGCAAGTCTTCGCCCGGTTCCAGAGCCGTGGCCAGCGCTCCAGGCGCCGTCAAAGGCGTGTCTGGTTGTTCACTGCTCTGGACAACCGCGCCCGTGCCCAGCACCGCAAGGCAGGCGGCAAAGACGCTCGCCGTCGCCTGGCGCGACGGCGAGCCTAGCATTGGCTTAGCCATGATCGAGCGAGCCTATTCGGTCTTCTCGAGAACCTTGGACGGGTCATCAAGGCTCTCGGACCGGGCGAACTCGATTGGCTTCAGCTCGAGTGCCGCGATGCCGCGTTCGAACTCCTTGGTCTGCGCAATCAGCGCCTCGATGACAGCACTGACGACCGCGTTGCCGGCCTTGTTGCCCTCGCCAATCATCTGGTCATAGGCTTCCACAGATTCGCCGCGCTGCTTCATGGCAGCCGCCTTGGCCAGGGTGTCTTCCACAGCCTTGGCAATGCGCGCGGCAACATCAGGCGCCTTGGCTTCCAGCAACTGCGCCGCGCTGGCGCCCGTCACGACGCTGCCGTCGATGCGCTTGTATGCGCCGAGGTAGACGTTGCGGATGCCGACGATGTCATAATAATGCGAGTTGAAGGTGTTGTCCGAGAAGCAGTCATGCTCTTCCTCGGGATCGTGCAGCAGCAGGCCAAGCTTCATGCGCTCGCCAGCCAGTTCGCCAAACGACAAGCTGCCGATGCCGTTGAACAGGGCAACCAGGCCAGCATTGTCGTTGCTCATCACAGCTGCGCGGGCTTTGCCATCGGGCGTCCAGGCGGCGATGATTTCCTCCAGGTCAGTAATCAGCAGATCACTGGCTGCCCGAAGATAGTCGCCGCGCCGCTCGCAATTGCCACCGGTGCAGGCCTTGACATCGAAGTCTGTTGCCGGGCGCTTGCCGGCGCCGGCTTCGGTGCCATTCAAGTCCTGACCCCAGAGCAGAAATTCGATGGCGTGATAGCCGGTGGCAACATTGGCCTCGACCTTGCCGGCCTCGTGCAGGCTCTCGGCTAAGAGCTGCGGCGTGATCTTGGTGGCATCGATCTCGCCATTACCGACCGTCAGCTTGACAGTGGCGATCACGTTGCCGCGGTACAGCTTGTTGCTGTCGGAGGCGTTGCCATAGCTGTCAGCGACATAGTCGATCAGGCCCTCGTCGAGCGGCCAGGCATTCACGCGGCCTTCCCAGTCATCGACAATTGCATTGCCAAACCGGAACGCCTCGGACTGCTGATAGGGTACGCGCGCGGCTTTCCATGCCTCGCGGGCCTGGGTCAATGTCGCGTCGCTCGGCTTGGCCAGCAGCGCTTCGATGGCGGTCTTCAAGGACTTCGCTGTCGTCAGCGAGTCTTCGTAGGTGGCTTGCGCGATATTGGCATAGGTGGTCGCGATCTCGCCCGGCCTCGGCGCCGCAAGCGCGGGTGCGGCTAAGGCTATGGACGCAAGGCCGACGCCCACGAGGGTACGGCGGAACTTCTTCAGTATTGGCATCAGTTCAACTCCTACGATCGAGGTTCAAGGCCCCGGTTTTCGGTGGTTCGATCCGGCGACGGCGACGCAAATCCTGACACAAGATCGAACGAAAAGCGCCCACGGATCAGCCCGCAAGCTCAATCAATAAAGCTGTTGTCGCTGAATACTTCCAGGGATTTATGCTGTCCACGGTGCCGCATCCTGGTCACTGGCATGGTGGGCGGCGCTGGAGCGGGTGAAGGGAATCGAACCCTCGTCAACAGCTTGGGAAGCTGCCGCATTACCATTATGCTACACCCGCGTTCGCAGCATGAATAGCGCGCGCCTATGCCATCACGCAAGCGTTTGCCGTTGCCATCAGAGCCCCGTAGTGTGCGCAGGTCGATCGGGAGGGGTCATGAGCCGGCAGAGTGAACCAGGCAGAAGCCGCGAAGTAGCGCGCATAGGCATCGCGGCAGGCGCGACACGGGCGCTGTCGTCGGCAAGCCTGTCGGCGTTCGAGCGGGTGCGGGCGCTGACCCGTCGCAGCGGTGGGCAAGGTATCGATATCGTCATCGTGCCGCAGGATTTGCGGACCGCCGATCCGTCGCTGGCGTCGGAGCTGGCACTCGGCACGTTTGGGTTGGCGGGTGCATTCGTTGATCTCGGCGGCGGCTCGCCGTGGCGGGTCAAGCCGCCGACGCCACAATGGCATGACGCCTTGCATGGCTTTGCCTGGCTGGGCGACTTGCGCGCGGCGGCGACACCACAGGCGCTGATGACGGCACGGACACTGGTCAGTGAATGGCTGCTACTGCACCAGAATGGGCTCGGCGAGGCGTGGCGACCGGAACTGGCAGCTCGTCGCGCCATGTCATGGCTGATGAATGCCGGACTGCTGCTGCAGGATTCCGATTCCAACGACTACGACATGCTCATCAGTAGCTTGCTGACGCATCTGAAGCTGCTGGCGCAAGTGCAAGATGGAGCGTTGGCTCCCGAGCCGCGCCTATTGTGCCGGATCGCCGCCGTGTTCGGCGCGCTGTGTGTCAGCGAGCAGGACAAGCTGCTGGCCGCCGAGCTGCCGCGACTGTTGGATGAGCTGGACCGGCAGGTGCTCGCCGATGGCGGGCTGATAACCCGCCATCCCGGCACCGGCGTTGACATTCTGCTGGAATTGCTGCCGTTGCGCACCTGTTTCGCGGCGCGTGACGTGAGCGTGCCGCCGCGCTTCCAGGCCGTGATCGAGCGGCTGCTGCCGATGCTGCGGCATGTCCGGCTTGGCGACGGCTCCATCGTCCGTTTCAACGGCATGCCCGGCACGCAGCCCGATCGCATTGCCGCCGTGCTCGCCTATGACGAGCGCCGCGCCTTCGAATTGGAGGCGGCGCCGCAGACCCGTTATGTCCGCCTGCAACGCCGTCAAAGCATCGTCGTGATCGATGCTGGGCCGCCGCCGCCGCTCGAATCGAGTAGCGAGAGCCATGCCGGCTGTCTGGCCTTTGAGATGAGCGCCGGGCGCTATCCGTTGATCGTCAATTGCGGCGCGCCAGGACCGGCTGACCAGGATTGGCGGCTGCAGGCGCGGGCCACCGCCTCGCATTCCACTTTGGTGCTTGGCGACCAGTCGTCGGGCCGGCTGGTGCGCGAGGGCGCCGTGTACGACAGGCTTGGCGTACCATTGCTGGCCGATCCGGTGCGCGTTGAATCGGCAGCTGGAGCAGCGGAAGACGGCGCCGCCGAGTTTCGTGGTAGCCACGATGGCTATGTCAGCAGGACCAACATCGTGCACTCACGCGTGCTGCGTTTGACGCCGCAAGGTGACCGCCTGGATGGCGCCGACCGGCTGCACCGGTTGGAGCGTGGCGGCACCGAAAAGCGCATGACCTATGCCATTCACTTCCACGCCCACCCCAGTGCCCGTGTCACCCGTGCCCGCGATGCCGACGGCGGCGAGATCACGCTACCGAACGGCGAGTGCTGGCGGTTGACGGCGCAAACGGCTGATCTCAACCTGGAAGAGAGCATCTATCTTGCGCATCTGTCGGGGCCAATGCGGAGCATTCAGCTGGTCTTGCGCGGCACGGCCCTGGGCGAGACCGAAATCCGCTGGCGGCTGGAGCGCGTCAAGGCCAGCGATCACCGCAGCCGGCGCGGCGAGCCACGCACATGAGCGGCGTTGATGCTGGCTGGCGGCGGATCGGGCGGGCGCTGATCTCGGTGTCGGACAAGCGCGGACTTGAGGGCTTGGCAGCGGCTCTGGTGGCGCAGGGTGTTGAATTGCTTTCCACTGGCGGCACCGCCAGCGCTTTGCGCGCCATGGACTACGCGGTGCGCGATGTGTCCGAAGTCACCGGCTGGCCGGAAATGATGGATGGCCGGGTCAAGACCTTGCACCCCCGCATTCACGGTGGCCTGTTGGCGATTCGGAACAATCCCACGCACGATGCCGCCGCCCGCGAGCACGGCATCCCGCCAATCGACCTGCTGGTGGTTGATCTTTATCCGTTCGAACAGGCGCGCGCCGCCGCTGCCGACTTTGCAACGATTCTGGAAAACGTCGATATCGGCGGCCCCGCCATGATCCGCGCGGCGGCCAAGAACCATGACGACGTCGCGGTGCTGGTCGATCCCGATGCTTACGCAGAGCTGATCGCGGCCCTTGCCGGTCAAAGCGGTGGCACAACACGCGCTTATCGCAAGCTGCTGGCGGCACGGGCATTCGCGCGCACGGCGGCGTATGACGCCGTCATCGCTGAATGGCTGGCGGCCGAAGCTGGCGACGCGCAACCGCAGCGGCGTATCATTGCCGGCACACTCAAACAGACTCTGCGCTATGGCGAGAACCCACAACAGCAAGCAGCTCTCTATGCGACGGCAATGGCCGGTCCCGGTGTCGTCACGGCACGCCTGGTGCAGGGCAAGGAGCTGAGCTACAACAACATCGGCGATGCCGATGCCGCCTTCGAACTGATCGGCGACTTGCCCCATGACGCAGCCGCCGTTGCCATCATCAAGCATGCCAACCCGTGCGGTGTGGCGGTGGGCGGGTCGCTCGGTGAGGCCTATGCACGCGCGCTCGCCTGCGATCCGGTCAGCGCCTTTGGCGGTATCGTCGCGCTCAACGCCGGGATCGACGCGGCACTCGCGACTGAAATCGTCAAACTGTTCACCGAAGTGGTGATTGCACCCCGTGCCTCGGCCGAAGCGCTCACGGTGTTTGCCGCCAAGCCCAATGTCCGCGTGCTGCTGACGGGCGGCTTGCCCGACCCGACGTTGAAGGGGCAGATCGTGCGCAGCGTCACAGGCGGTCTGCTGGTGCAGGACCAGGATCGAGGCACGGTTGCAGCGAGCACGTTGCGCGCGGTGACAAAGCGAGCGCCGACACCGGCGGAACTCAGCGACCTGCTGTTCGCCTTCCGGGTGGTCAAGCACGTGAAATCCAATGCTATTGTGTTCGCTCGCGACGGCGCGACGCTCGGCATCGGCGCCGGCCAGCCCAGCCGCCTCGACGCCACCGCTATCGCCGTGCGCAAGGCAATCGCCGGCGGCGCGACGCTGCACGGTTCCGTGGTGGCATCAGACGCCTTCTATCCGTTCACCGATGGTCTTATCGCCGCCGCCGATGCTGGCGCCACGGCTGTCATCCAGCCCGGCGGCTCCCTCAAGGATGCCGAATTGATCGCCGCCGCCGACGCGCGCGGGCTGGCCATGATCTTCACCGGCCGCCGCCACTTCCGCCACTGACCGGCATGGCGGGGCCGAGCCGCGTAGGCTGGGCTGAGATCTCGAAGCCCGGCAGCCACGGGCAACGCTCGCGGCGAAGCTCTGGGCTTCGCGAAGGGCTCAGCGCCAGGCGAATTGGCATTGTCCGTCCTACCAGCGGAGGCAAACTCAGTTCGCCATCACATCGTCTTCCTGAACCAGGGTTGCGGCTGCGGCGGGCGGGTCGGTCATCATGTCGAAGTTGATGGCCCTGCTGTTGCCGAGGCTTGATTGGCTGGCAATTGGCGTGTCGGGGCCAATCAGGGTGGTGCGGGCATAGCCGCGGTGGCGCATTTCCTCCGTTACCGACCATGGATCGGCCTTGCACCGGCACGACGGTTGCAGCGCCTTGCGATACAGGAACGCCGTGTCGAGCTTCTTGTAAGACTTGCCATCGAGGCTGCGCATCCGGGCCGGATCGATGCCGCCATCGGTTTGGTAGAAAAGTTTCGCGGGCGCCATGCAACTTGACTCGCAGGCGCGGTTGTCGTTCGCCAGATCGGAACCCGAGGCGGAGTTGCTGACGGGCCAATAGAAGCCGTCACATAGCCGCACGCACATGGTGCGCAAGCCACCCCGGCGCCGTGGCCGGCTCTCGTCGTTGCTGGATTGTTCGCTGCCGCCGCCGAACGAGGCACCGCCGGAACCGGCGCTTGGCAAGCTGACGGATTTGCGCTCACGGAGCTTTGGAGCGCCATAGCCGGGCACTTGAATCGGGGCGTTTGCCTGCCGGCGTGGCCGTCCCGACTGGCCCGAGAAAATACCCATAAAGTCGTTGAAGAAGTTGCCGCTTGAAGCGGCCTGAACCGGGCTGGAAGCGCTCAGCAACGCAACTAGCAAGCTAGTGGCGGCAACCAACGCTATGGCCCGCGCGCAATTGCGCACGGCAAACGACAACGCACCCGGGGACATGGCAACAGCCTACGCAGGAACATGAAAGCCGCACGAAGGACCCGCCCGCTGCGAACGCGCAGACGAACCCTGATGGCGATTCATGCCATGCAACTGGCAAACAAACGGCTAACGCCGCGCGGCGATTTATGGGCTGGCGACGGATTCAGTCGCGCGCGGATCAGCGACCAGCGTTTCCTTCCAGCCCTCCCTGACCAGCGCCGCGCGGCGGCGATCGTTGCCTTCGAACCCGGTGATCAACGCCAAAGCCAGCCACAGCCAGCCTGCTCCTTCAGCGTCGCCGGACCACAAGAACAGCGCCAGCGCGCCGGCCCCGAATACACCGGCCCACAACAACAGGTCCCACCACAACTGATGCCAGCCCAGCCAAAGCGGCGGCAGAATGAAGGCTGGCCACGAGAACCCATCGGCGATGCGCACCGCTTGGCCGTCATCTGCAGTGAGCCCGTCTGGCGGCCAATGCTGCGTAAAGTTCGTCATGCGGCACTCCAGAAAGTGATCAATCGCTAAGAACTCTATTGCACCCCCAACGCCGCCAGATGTGCGATCGTATCCAGGTAACGCCGCAGCATCACGCCTTCAATATCACGGGACGGATCAAAAGCCGTGATTGTCGCGGCCATCATGGGGACGCGGCCGGCAATGGTGGTGAGCAGCGGACCCAGATCGTCATAACGGATGCCGTCCGGGCATTCGTATTCACTGGCGGCCAGTGGCACGGGATCGAGCACGTCCATGTCGAGGTGCACGTAAACCGCATCACTGGCCTGCTTGAGCCGGTCGAGCGCGGCGAGCACCGGCTTGTCATCGTGGCGCATGGTGAGCGCCGGGAAGGTTGGGATTTGGTCGCGCGTCACCCGCTCCTGTTCGAGCGGATCGACGTCGCGTACGCCCAGGAAGATCAGCCGATCCTTGTTGAGCGGCTGGAACCCCGGCACGGTCGCGGCTGCCGCCCGGTAAGTATCGCCCGTCAGGATGGCAACCGGCATGCCGCCAAGAAAGCCGGTTTCCGAGCTATCGGCGGTGTTGTAGTCGGCATGCGCATCCAGCCAGACGACGCCGGGACGGGTG
>JANNSA010000081.1:0-1922 GCA_031402115.1 Hyphomicrobiaceae bacterium
GGAGATCCGCGCCTCCGGGATCGAATCCCAGATTTATAATATACTCGTCCAGAACCGCTTTCTTCGAATCGAATTCTGCTTTGTATTCACTGAGTGAGCGTTCAATGGATGCGCGCATGGCGCGCTTGGTGGATAATGCGCGCTCGGCTCTTTCTCACGCGGCCATTTTCGCGGTTGACAGTTTCTCGCGTAGTTGTTCAGGTGTTAGTTTGAGCACTTCCCACCAGCGCAGGCCCTCCGGCCAGGGTACGCCCAGCCGCTGGTAGGGCGTAGTGCCGCGGCGGCGACCGCCGCGAAACGTGTGGCAGTTCCAGTACAGCCGCTTGAGGTTAAGCATGCCCTGCGTCATCTTGCGGTGTTGAGCCTGGTGCATACGCAGGACGCTGTTGATGCATTCCACCAGGCTGCTGGCCCGGTACGCGCGACGAAAGATCTCGCGCACCGCAGTCACCGCCTCCTGGCCGACCTTTTCGGCCTTGCCCAGCACGACCGCGCACAGCAGCATGACCCCACGCAGAGCTGCGGCCTTGGCGTTTTCGCCCTTCAGTAACTCCGGCTGACGGCGCAGCGCCTCCTGCTGCACGGCCGCTGCCGTCACTTCTTTGGGAAAAGGCAACTGCGTCAGGCGGTCCTGCACCCGGTCCAGATAATTCAGCATCTCCTCACGCTGCAAGGCCCGTTTGGTTTTGGCGAAGTCGCTGTCCGGCAACTGCGGCAAGGTCTGAGCCAACACCGCTTCCGCCTTGGCCCGCGTGTTCAATTCCCCCTCCGGTGTAATCAACTTCAAGGCGTCCTTGGTCTGCTGCCAAACACGTTCGGTGTCCCGCCACGCATCCATGGCTAATTCCGCCGTCTTCCAGGCGTGGCGGGCACGGGCCGCCGGTCCTGTCTGCGCTTGGCCTTGCCGGCCACATTCCTGCAAAGCCTTCTGAGCAGCTTCGGCTTCGGCCAACGCGGTGCTGGCCCGTTTCTCCGCTCTGCGCAAGCCGACGCCGCCCTTCCACAAGGCGTGGAAATGATCGCCTTGATCGACGATCAATTCTTGGCCTTGCTCCTGCCGCTGCGCGTTCACCAGGGCAACCCCCTTGGCCAAACCCGTGCCGCCATCGCGCGCCAGTTGTTCCAGGTTCGGCAGCCGGGCAAACTCCTGCGACCACGCCTCACCGCTGACGGCGTCGCTCAGGTGGCCACAGACCCAGCACAGGCTCTCCTGCTCCACCACCATCAACACCGCAGCGCTGACGTAAATCTCGTCGGCCGCACCGTCGCGCACGCGCTGCCGCGTATACTCGTCCAACACCTCCAGCAAAGGTTTCGCTTTCTCCCCAACCGCTTGCGTGCGCCGACCCAGGGTCGCCACGCTCAAAGCCCGGCCAGGAAGCAGCACCTCCAACAGGGCATGGCACTGCGGCAAAGTGACACCGCAACCTTGGCCGACACAGGCAAGCTCGCTTTGTTTGTCGTCGTCGAGCACGACCGCCAACGACAGACGCGCTTGCTGTTGCGTCAGCTGCTCCCGCAACTGGGCGACCTCGGCTTGAAGGATCTCGACTTCTTGCCGTGTGGTCGTGCCTTCCAGGGTGAGAGCCACCTGCTTGGCTTCGCGGTACACCCACTGTCGGCTGACGTTCTGCTCCTGAGCAAACCGGCTGACATCGCCGTACTGACCCCAGGCCACGAAAAACGCGCTGCCAATCCTCCGGCGGAAAGCTACCATGCCCATGGGTGAACTCCTGCTCACGCGGTCCTTCAGACAGACCCGCGCTATTGCAGCTGTTCACCCCTTAATTGTCCACTGCCTACCCCTCGAAATCAGCGCGTTTTGAGAATGAGCCGGCGAACTCGAACCAGCGCATATGGTAGCCCGGCTCGAAATCGGGCGTTTTGTCGATCTTCTTGTCGCCGTCCTGGGCCTGGTTGTC
>JANNSA010000082.1:0-1705 GCA_031402115.1 Hyphomicrobiaceae bacterium
GGCGGCAGCAAGGCGCCGGTGTGCCGCACGAAGATCTGACCTGGCCCCGGGGTGGAGCCGTCGGCTCCGCCCCGGCGGCCTTGACAGACCCCTCACCCGAATATTTGTAGACACTTCGCACAGCAGACCCCTCATTCAGGCCGCATTGCTGAGCCGTGACGTTGTTTAGACATTCAAACTGTTGACACTTATTGACGCATCGAATATGCTCTCGCCGCGCTACGGACTGATGCGCGCCAGGCAGACCCCTTGGCCCCGACCGCCAGCCCTTGGCGGCCGTCGCCGGATGACTTCGAGCGCAGGAGGAACGAGATGAAGCCGCAGTTCGGACGCTGGAACCGGTTCTGTCACTCGCAGGTGGTGGCCGTGCTTACCGCGGCGCTGCTCGTCGGCGGGGCGGTGCATGCACCGGCACAGGTGCTGTATGGATCGATCGTCGGCTCGGTCAACGACGAATCGAGCGGCACGATGCCTGGTGCCACCGTGATCATCACCCAAGGTGAAACGGGCGTGACCCGTGAGACCACGACCACCGAAACGGGCGCGTATTCATTCACCAACGTGGTCGCCGGCACCTACACGGTGGTCGTCACGCTGACCGGGTTCCAGACGTTCACCACGCAGAACGTTTTGGTGCAGGCCAACCGCGCTGTGCGCGTCGACGCCAAGTTGAGCATCGGCACCCTGCAGGAGTCGATTACCGTCACCGCCCAGCAATTGCTCCAGACCGAAACGGCCGCGGTGCAGACCCAGATCACGAGAGAGGCCATCGAGAACCTTCCGGTCAACGGCCGAAGCTTCCAGAGCTTACTGGTGCTCACACCCGGCGTGGCCCAGCCGGACTACTTTCAGACCGGCGGCATCAACAACCCGTCGCGCTCCATGCGCATCTCGGTGAATGGCGCGCCGAACCAGAACACGGTGGTGCGCATTGACGGCGTCAGCGCGACCAACCAGTGGATCGAGGGCCTGCAGTCCTACAGTCCGGGCATGGAGGCGATCGAGACCGTCAACGTCACGACCAGCAGCTTCGATGCCGACCAGGGCATGGCCGGCGGTGCGTCGGTGAACGTGCAGATCAAGAGCGGCACCAACGCGCGCCAGGGCCTGCTGTTCAACTACACGACGACGGCGGCCTTGCGGAACCGCAACTTCTTCCTGCCGGCCGACCAGGACAAGGTCAAGGACGACAAGAACGTGTTCGGTGGCACGCACGGCGGTCCGATCAAGCGGAACAAGCTGTTCTACTTCGTCAGCCTCGAGTCGAGCGTGCAGCGCAGTGTCGGTGGCCCCTATGCCACGCAGGCGTCCGGATCGGCCACGCAGTTCCTGTCGCTGCCCACGGCGGCCATTCGCCAAGGCGACTTCCGTAGCTCGGGCACGGTCATCTACGACCCGCTCACCGGCAACGCCAACGGCACCGGCCGCACTCCCTTTGCTTACGCCAACTGCCCGGGTCTCAACTCCACGACCGACCCCAACTTCGCCAACTGCAACTACATCCCCAGCAACCGCATCGGCAGCGTCGCCCGCCGGGTGCTGGCGCTGCTGCCCCAGCCGCAGTACGACGGCACGGCCAACAACTACTTCGCGCTCCCGGAATACAACTCTGACTTCCACAAAATCGACACGAAGTTGACCTGGAATGCGAGCAGCAAGCTGATTCTCAACGGCCGTTTCAGCTACCTGCCCGCCAACGAGACGG
>JANNSA010000083.1:0-1529 GCA_031402115.1 Hyphomicrobiaceae bacterium
TGACGTGACGATCCGAGATGTCGGCAACGACCTCGGCCTCGCGCGCCCACAGCGTTACGCGCTTGTCGCCAAGTGCCAGCGTCTGCGCCAGCGCCGTGCCCCAGGCTCCGCCTCCGATAACGCTAACCGATTGGATGTCCAACGCGCGGGTTCCCCAAAATCGAGAGCGCTGCTTTTAGCACGGCGTCAGATCGGTGCCAGAGGCTAAGCTTTGACGCCGGCACCGGCAGCGGGAGCCGCGTCGGGGTCCAGCGGCCAGCGCGGCTTCACAGGCGCGTCGAGCCGATCGACGAGGCCGTGGTTGAGCCGTTCAGCACCCGCCCAGGCGATCATGGCGCCATTGTCGGTGCACAATGCTGGCGGCGGGGCGTGGAACGTGAACCCGTAGTCCTCGGCAACGCCAACGAGCGCCGCCCGAAGAACTTTGTTGGCTGCAACGCCTCCAGCAACAACGAACGGCCGCCTGCCGCTAGCTGGCAATTGGTCTCCCACGCCGCGCATCGCTCGCGCCACACGGTCGCAAACGCTGTCGCAAACGGCGGCTTGGAACGAGGCGCACAGATCGGCGACGTCTTGGGAGGCGAGCGGAGCGCTGGCCTGAGCCGCGTGACGCACAGCCGTTTTCAAACCGGCAAACGAAAAATGCGGATCGTCGCGCCCGAGCATAGGCCGCGGCAGCTTGAAGCGGCGCGGATCGCCGTTCAGCGCCGCTTGTTCAACCGACGGCCCCCCTGGCATGGCAAGTCCCAGCAGCTTCGCAGTCTTGTCGAAGGCTTCGCCTAGCGCGTCGTCGATTGTCGTCGCGAGGCGACGATAGCGTCCGACCTCCTGAACCAGCAGAATTTGCGTATGCCCGCCGGAGACCAGCAGCATCAGATAAGGCGGACGGACGCCATCCGTTAGACCCGCAGTCAAGGCATGGGCTTCGAGGTGATTGATCGCCAGGAAGGGTTTTCCAGCAGCAAGGGCGAGAGCCTTGCCGGTCACAGCGCCGACAATAAGTCCGCCAATCAATCCCGGCCCCGATGCTGCGGCGACGGCGTCGATACCGCTGAGCGTAACACCGGCTTCGGCAAGCGCGGCGGCGACAATCCGGTCGAGGCATTCGGTGTGCGCCCGGGCGGCGATTTCCGGCACGACGCCGCCATAGATTTTATGCAGATCGAACTGCGATCGGACGACATTCGATAGTATCCGCCCGTGCCCGCCACCGTCGCGCGCGACCACGGCGGCGGCCGTCTCATCGCAGCTCGTCTCTAACCCGAGGACGAGGTGCGCGGTGCCGTTAAGAGGCCGTGGAACGGTCATTTTTTAGGGTTTCGCTTGTTAGGGTTGCGAACCATAGCCAGACCAAGCATGAATGCGGCCGCCAGCCCCGCCTAGCACCTGGAGAACGCCCCTTGCAAGCAGCCATGATCCGCATCGGCACCCGCGGCTCACCCCTCGCGCTGGCACAAGCCCACGAGGTTCGTGACCGCTTGTCGACTGCGCTCGGACTGCCGCAGGACCAGATCACGATCACGATCATC
>JANNSA010000084.1:0-1721 GCA_031402115.1 Hyphomicrobiaceae bacterium
CAGCCGTTACCGGATCGGGGGCCACCGGCTTAGGAGTTTTTGCCGATCCGAAGTTAGACTTTGCGTAGGCGAGCACGTCATCTTGAGTTGCACCCTCTGGCGCAGTAATCTCATACGTGGCCCCGTCCGGTGATGTCACCCGATATTTTGCCATTACCCACCGCCCGGAGTGATCAATTGAATACCCCAATCACCAGCCGCTGGCGCTGCAGGGGTCGCGGGCGACAACGGTTGTTGAGGCATAGGTTGAGAAGGTCCGGCCGGACGTCTAGCCCTTTGTTGAGCCAACGCCGTCAAATTTACGATCTCATTTCTCAGCTCAATTGCAGCAGCCTTGTATTCATCCGTCCCCATGGTCTGTGTACGCAACCGGCTATAAGCGGCCTCAGCCTTAGCGCCTTCTGATTCAGTGATAGCGCCAGCGCCACGAAGCTCGTTGTATGCCTGCAGGAACGTCTGGCCTTGTATCTGCTCAAGACGCGATTGCGTTGCGGCCATCGCCGGGGTCTGCAACTGCTTGGGGATGCGCCCGCCCACAAGGCCGGTTACGCTACCTAGATTCGGGTCGTTTATCACAGCATCAAGGCTGGCACTCATGCGGCGCGATGCCGACATAATTTGCGGCAAAGCAACACTAGCCTTGCCAGCTCCGGTGCCTACCTCTTGCTGGAATTCACGCCCAGCCACATCCTTCGGTGTGACCGATACCGGCCGGGATGGATCGACAGGGTTTGGCCGGATTAGTTCTGTTCCGGTATCCAGATATTTTTCTGACCGCTTCATGGTCAAGTACTGTTGCTGTTGCTCTGGCGTTAAAGCGTTAAAATACTGCCATTCCCGCACGTTAGACGGCTTCTCGCCGCCGTTGCGCTTGTTTTCAATTGACGCATCTGCGTCAAGGATTTTGAACGGATGCAGTTCGGCCGCGCGTGCTTCTGCGGCCTGTGCGTGGTTTAACGAAACGCCACTCGATGCGATCGCCGCGCGTTTAGCCTGCAAATCCAACGGATGCATCGCCGCCGCACGGCCGTCCGCGATGCTGAACCGGCGCATATTTTCAGCGTCTTGCTGGGCCTGCCTAATACGCTCAGCCTCCTGCATTTTCATGTCGTTTTGGGTCTTCTGGCCAAGAATTCCAGCCTGTATCCCCTGGTTCATCCCCTGGAACCCGCCGCCCATGAGGATGCCAGCACCGCCTAGAAACAGCGGCGACTGCATGGAGTTGGTCAGCGAGCCGAAGAACCCGTTTTGTTCAGCCATCAGAATTGACCATAGCTAGAGCCGTTCCACGTGGCGTTAGGGTTATACTGCCAAGGCAGCGCAGAATTGCCGCTGCCCTTCATACCCCCGCCCATACCGCCAAACATGCCGCCCGTGTAAAGGCTCGCACCCATCATGCCAGCCCCGAGCAACGTCTGGCCAAGTCCTGGATTAGTGCTCTGTGTCGTGGTACCGGTCGTAGTGCCGCCAGCCCCGCCGATCTGCGATAGCAAGCCCGTGCCTGTCTGCAACTGCTGCGCCCGTTTGGCTTGCGCTTCTTCGAACATTGCCCGTTGCGCATCGAGTTCGCGCTGGTCGTAGCCTTCACCAATCTGGCCGGCCACGATCTGATTTTGTGCCGCCGTCGCATCGATACCGGGCAGCATTCCAGCCGCCTGCTGTTGCAAGCCGCGCTCCTGATTGTACTGGGCGAACAGCGACGGCGCTAACGCGTTCGTCAT
>JANNSA010000085.1:0-3111 GCA_031402115.1 Hyphomicrobiaceae bacterium
GGGCCGCATCATCGCCAAGTACGGCGACAACCTCGACAGCGGCCGTAACGATGGCATCAACGTCGCCGTGCCGCTCGGCACCGATGTGAAGGCGGCCGAGAACGGGGTCGTCGCCTATGCAGGCGATGAGCTCAAAGGCTACGGCAAGCTCGTGCTGATCCGCCATGCCGACAATTGGGTCTCGGCCTACGCCCACAACGACGAGATCGCGGTGAAGCGCGGCGACACCGTCTCCCGCGGCCAGGTCATCGCCAAGGCCGGCAAGTCCGGCGACGTCGACCAGCCCCAGCTCCACTTCGAGCTGCGCAAAGGTTCCCAACCGGTCGACCCGCTGCCGCATATGTCGGGCGGGTGAGGCGAGCGAGCAATACCGAATGTTCGACGGCCCGGGGGCAACTCCGGGCCTTTTTGTTTCTGTGAGCCACCCACGCGACGGCGGGGAGAAGCGGCTTCACGCTCGGCCGGTAGAGAACCAGCAGACAACCGATCGTTGTTACGCGTGTGGCCAAACGGCCCCAGATCGATCGAAACCAATCAAACCACGCCGTTGGCCGGCATTCGCGCCTAGGATATCTCGCAGGGGATCATATGGTGCTTGCTGGCCGGTTCCGGGCGACACTCCCATGATTGGGGAGGTCGGGACACGCGTTGGAGTCGGGAGGGAAGTATCTTGTCACCCGTCACCTTGCAATCGCCGCACGAAGCGCAAGCTCAACTCGGACTGCGCAAGGGCTCGCGCACTGGACCGATCATCCTGCTTGTCATCGCGGTGGTTCTGTTCGTGATCTACGCGCTGCCGTCGGGGGTCGATCAGCTTGGCAAAGCCCTCGGCCTGACGCACTCGGCAAACGAGTCGCTGACACTCGACACGCTGGCAAAGGCGCTCAAGACCGAGGACGCGCGCAACGCGCTGGTGTCGAGGGTCAACAGCTACGGTGCCTGGGAGGTCGTCAATAATATCGGCCGCCCAATGTTCAAGATCTACCTCGATCAGCTGGTTTCCGACTTCGGCGGCATTGCGAGGAACCTTTTCTCGACCCTCTGGCAGCTCAGCTTCTTTGCGTTGATCCCGGGGCTGGCAGGCCTCATCTACCGGCGCAATTTCCTGGTCTGGTTCCTGGTGGCGTTCGCCGTGATGCTTGGCGTCAATGCCTCCGGCATATTTGGGTCGATGACGGGCACTGAGCCGATGCCGGGGTCGGGTGCAATCCTCTTCTTCTTGCTGTCGCAGCTGATCCTGCTGCTGTTGGCCTATCGCTTGCGGCGTCACGCCAGGGGTTTGAATTATCTGCCGCCCCGCGTTCACAACGGGCTGTTGATCGCCATCCTGGGGCTCGTGGCTGTTGCCTGCTGGCAGGGGTGGGGTCCGGGCTATGAGTCCAAACTGCGCGCGACCGCTGCCAGCAGCCAGAGCGCGCCCGCCGCGACCGCCGACCCGGCCGAAAGCGTCGCGACGGAGGCTGCCGAACCCGCCCCTGCGGTCGCCTCTACTCCCTCGGCCCAGAGCCCGGCCGGTGCCGGTCCGGCGCGCAGCTGGATATGGTCCATCCTCGGCACTGGCCTCACGGGATGGATCTACAAATGGGAGTTCATCCTCATCGGCTTGCCGCTGATCTACACGCTCCTGCGCAATTCCGCAGCTTGGACGGCGCGCGCGCCTAAGAACATCGTCGTCTGTCTTGATGGCACCAGCAACACGCCCGACCAGCTCGAGATGGGGTTCCTCGCCCAAACCAACGTTTTCAAACTGTTCCGGTTGCTGAAAGCCGACAGGCAGGGCAGTTTCGTGCCGGCTGGCCGCTTCGATGCCTCGCTGTGTAAGCGCTACAGCACCAAGCAGATCGCCTTCTACTACGCCGGCGTCGGCAACAAATACGACAGCGATCCCATCCTCCAGAGTCTCGGCATGGCGACCGGCATGGGCGCGGGCGACATCGTCGAGCGTGCCTATCTCGACCTTGTCCGCGTTTATCAACCGGGCGACAGGGTCTTCATTATCGGCTTCAGCCGGGGTGCTGCCATCGCCCGCCTGCTTGCCCGGTCGATTGATGCGCGCGGTGCACCGCGGTCGTTATGGACGCTGCGCCTGCTCGGCAAGCATCGCAGGCTGTGGACGTCAGCCCGGAAACAACCGATCCCCATCGATGTGCTCGGCTGCTGGGACACGGTCGGATCATTCGGCGTTCCCAAGTCGATCGCCGGCATCAATTTCCAGCAGATGAACCTGTTCAAGGACCTGACCGTCCCGGACAACGTCGCCCAGGCTTACCACATGGTGGCACTCGACGAGATGCGTGACAGCTTCGAGCCGACGCTGATGGATCCTGATCCGATCCGGCCGGAGCGCATCGTCGAGGTCTGGTTCGCCGGCGACCATGCCAATGTCGGCGGCGGTTGGGCCACCGACAAACTGTCGGATATCACGCTGGATTTCCTCTTGAGCCGCGTGAGCAGCGGCTATGCCAAGACCGAGGCGATGCAACCCGGCGACGAGAGCTGGGGCCTCTACCTTGCCGCGGCAAAGGCGATGAAGAACGGCGTTACGGCACAAGATGCCGTCGACGGCATCCCGGCCGTCGATCCCGATCCGCTGGGGCAGGTGAGACAGTGGTTCAGCAATCTCTACGTCTATCGGGCACGCAAGCTGCCGCTCCACGCCGTCATCTCGGAGACGGTCATCGAGCGCATGACGAAGGCGACGCCGGTCTATGCGCCACAGGGACTCTTCGACCTCAATGACGCGCTCGATGCCAAGCGTGACCTGATCGAGGCGAAGGTCGCCAAGCTCGCCGAGACCAACTCGCTCGACGAGGCTGAGCGCCAGGCCGTGCTCGCGTTCAAGGACAAGCTCCGGCTGACCCGCTGGCCAGCCTATTGGGAGAGCGTGGTGTCCTCCCGCACCCCGCAGCCGATCGAGTTAGTGCTGTCGAATGCGACGCAGACCACCGCCGCGGGGCAGGGTTAGCACGAACAATGGTTGAGCGGCGTCTGATAGCGCGGCGAATCGACGGCCGTAATGCGCAAGGCGATGAGCCCAAAGCTGCAACGGAATTCGGCTGAGTGTCTGCGGCAGGCCTGCAGCCTCCAGTCAGCATCAACCACACCCGTTCT
>JANNSA010000086.1:0-4476 GCA_031402115.1 Hyphomicrobiaceae bacterium
CAGGTGGCATGCGCCAGCGACTGCAGATCGCGCGCAACCTGGTGACGCGTCCGCGGCTGGTATTCATGGACGAGCCCACGTCCGGACTTGATGTATCGGTACAGGCAAAACTGCTCGACCTGCTGCGCACGTTGACCCAACAGCTGCATCTGGCCGCCATCATCGTGACCCACGATCTTGCCGTGGCGCGGCTGCTGGCACACCGCATGCTGGTGATGAAAGATGGCCGCATCGTTGAGCACGGCCTTACCGACCAGATGCTGGATGATCCGCAACATCCCTACACCCAGTTGCTGGTTTCCTCGGTGCTGCAACCATGAATACGAAACCTGCGATCCAGATACGCGGCTTGGCGAAGACTTTCGTGCTGCACAATCAGGGCGGTGTGGAGCTGGAAGTACTGCGTGACGTGACGCTCGACGTGCATCCCGGCGAATGCATCGTCCTGGACGGTCCGTCCGGCGCCGGCAAAAGTACGCTGCTGAAATGCATCTACGCCAACTATCGGGCCAGCCATGGCTCGATCGTGGTCGGCGACGGCACGCGCGTGCTCGAAGTCACTACTGCTTCGCCGCGCCAACAGTTGCTGATGCGCGAAACCACGGTCGGGTATGTCAGCCAGTTCCTGCGAGCCATTCCGCGCGTGCCTGCGCTGGACATCGTCGCCGAGCCGTTGATGGACGGTGCCAATGGCAATCCCGACCGACTTGCCGAGGCTCGGCGGGCGGCCGAAATGCTGCTGCTGCGGCTGCGCATCCCGGTGCGGCTGTGGAGCGTGCCACCCGCTACGTTTTCCGGTGGTGAGCAACAGCGCATCAATATTGCCAAGGGCCTGATCCGCCGTCGACCGGTACTGCTGCTGGATGAGCCTACTGCATCGCTGGACGCCGACAACCGGATAACCGTAACGGCCATGATCAACGAAGCGCGCGAAGCGGGTGCCGCCATCGTCGGTATTTTTCACGACCAGCGAGTGCGCGACAGCGTCGCCACCCGCGTGATCAACATGGCTGAATTCACATGATCGATCAACTAATCCTGCGCAACGCGCGTGTAGTGCTGGCCGATGAAGTCGTTACCGGCTCGGTGGCGGTCAACGACGGAACGATTCGTACGATCGGCAGCAACGGTTCGGCGCTCTCCACCGGCGACGATATGGAAGGTGACTTCCTGCTGCCGGGCTTTATCGAATTGCACACCGACAATTTCGAGCGGCACCTGATGCCACGGCCGCAAGTGACGTGGCCGGCACTGCCGGCGCTGATGGCACACGACGCGGAATGCGCGGCAGCCGGTATCACCACGGTCTACGATGCGCTGGGTGTCGGCGATTGCGATACTGCCGCAATGCGCGGACAGAGCATGCAACCGATCCTGGCCGCGATCAGGCAGGCACTCACCACCAACCTGCTGCGTGCCGATCACCTGCTGCATGTCCGCTGCGAACTGCCGGCGCCGAATGCCCTGTCGCTGTTTGAATCCTTCCAGCGCGATCCGCTGGTACGGCTCATTTCGCTGATGGATCACACGCCGGGCCAACGCCAGTGGGCAGATATTGAGCAGGCGCGGGTCTATTACACCGGCAAGAAAGGCTGGTCGGACGACCGCTTTGATCGCTCTGTCGCCGAATCGGTGGAATTGCAGGCGCGCTATGCCATTCCGCACCGTCGTTTTTTCACTGACTATGCACGTCAGCACGGCATCGCGCTGGCCAGCCATGACGACACCCTGTCCGCGCACGTTGATCAGGCGCACCGCGAAGGTGTCACTATCTGTGAATTTCCTACCCGCGTCGAGGCAGCCAGAGCCGCACATGCACATGGCATGACGACCGTGATGGGCGCGCCCAATGTGATGCGCGGCGGTTCCCACTCCGGCAACGTGGCCGCCGTCGAACTGGCGAAATTGGGGTTGCTCGATACGCTCTCTTCAGACTACATACCCGGCAGCCTGATGGGGGCCGCCTTCCAACTCACGCGCGACGCCAATTTCTCGATACCGGAAGCAGTCGCCACCATCTCGCGTAAACCCGCTCGTGCACTCGGCCTCACCGATCGCGGTGAAATCGGCACGGGTCTTCGCGCGGACCTGGTTCGCGTGCATATGGTCGGCTCACAACCGGTGGTGCGCTCGGTCTGGCGCGCCGGCGTGCGCGTCATCTGATTGTCAACAAGCTGTCACCGCCCGACATTACACTCCGATCCGCCAATCCTCGAGACTGACCAATAAGCCCATTATGCAACCCGCAATCCGTGTTATCAGCCTGGACAAGTCGTTCGGCACACATTCCGCCCTGAAGAGCGTCACCATGGAAATCATGCCGGGTGAGATGGTGGCGTTGATCGGCGCCTCGGGTTCGGGCAAGTCCACGCTGTTGCGCGTTCTGGCAGGATTGTTGCCGGCTGACCGCGGCAGTGTCAGCGAAATTATGGTGCATGGCCGTATCGTGCAGCAACAGGGACGGCTGGCCTCCGACATCCGCAACGTACGCGCCGACATCGGCGTCGTGTTCCAGCAGTTCAACCTGGTCGGGCGCCTGCCGGTCATTACCAACGTCATGGCCGGTTTGCTGTCGCGTGTGCCGCTGGCGCGCGGCATGCTGCGACTGTTTCGAAAAGGCGAACTTGCCAAGGGACTGGAGGCGCTGGAAAGAGTCGGCATCGCCGAGCACGCAACACAGCGTGCTTCCACGCTATCCGGCGGTCAGCAGCAACGCGCCGCCATCGCGCGTACGTTGGTACAACAGGCCAAGGTGGTGTTGGCCGACGAACCGATCGCCTCGCTCGACCCCGAATCGTCGCGCCGCGTGATGGAAATCCTGGCCACCATCAACCGTGAAGATCAATGCACGGTGGTGGTATCGCTGCATCAGGTCAATGTTGCCATCAAGTATTGTCCGCGCACGGTGGCGCTGCGCCGCGGGCAGGTGGTGTACGACGGCCCATCCAACCGCCTGACGCCAGCTCTGCTTCGCGATCTTTATGGTGCCGAGGCCGATGAGATCCTTGCCTTGCCCGACCACATCTCGTTGCTCAATGATCGTAGCGCCAATGTGCAAACGTTGCACGCACAACTATCCCCCATCACTCAGGCTGCGCAAGCGGGCTGAATCCAAGATTCAACTTTTCCCCGGAGATCCCATGCTGAAGAAACTCGTCGTAACCGCAATCACGTCAGGCGCCATCGTCACCACCACCATTGGCGCCGCCCATGCCGATCAGTCGAAAGAGATCGTGTTCGGCATCATATCCACCGAATCGTCGCAGAACCTGAAACAGGATTGGGAGCCGATTCTTGAGGGCATGGCAACGGCCACCGGACTCAAGGTCAAGGCATTCTTCGCGCCAGACTATGCCGGCATCATCGAGGGGATGCGCTTCAATAAAGTGCACCTGGCCTGGTTTGGCAACAAATCCGCCATTGAGGCGGTGGATCGCGCCAACGGCGAAGTGTTTGCACAGATGGTCAATGCCGATGGCACTCAGGGCTACTACTCGCAGCTGATCGTGCACAAGGACAGCCCGATCAAGTCGCTGGACGACGTGCTCAAAGGCGGCAAGAACTACACGTTCTCCAACGGAGACCCCAATTCCACCTCCGGCTTCCTGGTGCCTTCGTACTACGTGTTCGCGCAGAACAACATCGATGCCAAGACCCACTTCAGGGTAACCCGCAGTGCCAACCATGAAACCAACGCTCTGGCGGTCGCCAACAAGCAGGTCGACCTCGCCACCAATAACAGCGAGAACCTGGACAAAATCAAGGACCGCTTCCCCGAGAAATTCAATGACCTTCGCGTGGTGTGGAGCTCGCCCCTGATCCCGCTTGACCCGCTGGTGATGCGCAAGGATCTGCCGGAAGCGACCAAGGCCAAGGTCAAGAACTTTTTCTACACCTACGGCAAGAACGAGCAGGAAAAAGCGGCCCTGATGAAGCTGTCCAAATTGTCCGGCTTCCGCCAGTCGTCGAACGCACAACTGGTGCCGATCCGCCAGCTCGAACTATTCCGCGACAAGACAAAAACTGCAGCCGACACCAAGCTTTCCGACGACGAAAAACGCACCAAGATCGCCGAGATCGACAAAAAACTGGCTGAGCTGAACCAGTTGGTCGCCCTGGCCAAGTAGGCGCGAACGGTAAATGTCCGCTACCGCCGACAATTCGCTTTCGCCACTACCGCCGTCACGCACGGCGGCAGTGGCCGTAACGGACCTTCCCCGGGTCAACCTGTCCACGTTGCTGATCTGGGGCGTGGTGCTGGGCGTGCTGGCGGGTTCCTGGCACGGTGCCGACATGCGGCCGATGGAGCTTTGGCGCGACTCGGGCAACATGGCCAAGTATGCGGCGGATTTTTTCCCGCCCAACTTCGCCAACTGGCGACTCTATCTGTCCGAGATGCTGGTGACGCTGCAAATTGCGGTGTGGGGCACCGCACTGGCGGTTGTCTGCTCCGTTCCGCTGGGCCTGCTGGCGGCG
>JANNSA010000087.1:0-4158 GCA_031402115.1 Hyphomicrobiaceae bacterium
GTCCATCGGGCGAAAAGCATGGACTCCCGTCATACACATTATTGCTGGTAAGTTGTGTAAGATTACTACCGTCAATGTTCATAACATAAATCTCGCTGGTGCTTCCATAAACGCCTATTCCGGGCAAGAAGCTGCTGTTCATGGGCCAGGAGTTTGCCCAGCGTGACGAATGGCGCGAGGCCGGCAGCCTTGACTGGCATTTGCTCGACGCCTCGGCCCATGCTGGCGTGCGGTCGCTGATCGGCGATCTCAATCGGCTGTACCGCGACCGTCCAGCGCTGCACGGCCGGGATTGCGAGGGCGAAGGCTTCCAGTGGCTGATCGCCGATGACGCCGCCAACTCCGTATTCGCCTGGTTGCGCAAGTCCGGCGATGCGCCGCCGATCGCTGTGGTCACCAACTTTACCCCGGTGCCGCGCGATGGTTATCGATTGCCTTTGCCGCGTGCCGGCCAGTGGCGCGAAATTATGAACACCGATGCAGCCCAGTATGGCGGTACGGGCCGTGGCAACATGGGCGGCATCAATGCCGGATCGCAAGCCTCGCACGGCGAACCGGCTAGCGCCCTTGTCAGCATTCCGCCGCTTGCAACGCTGTTCTTCGAATGGACTGGCGCCTGATCGTCACTTGCCCGCAGCAATCCCCCAAATTTCAGAGCATCCGCCATGACGATGAAGAAGAGAAAACTCCCAGAGACTTCCATGCCCAGTCGCACGGCAAAGTCTGCGCCGCTGGCGCGTGACGCCATGGCTTATGTTTTGGCCGGCGGGCGCGGTAGCCGCCTGATGGAACTGACCGACCGGCGCGCCAAGCCTGCCGTCTATTTTGCCGGCAAGTCGCGCATCATCGACTTCGCGCTGTCCAATGCCATCAATTCCGGCATCCGCCGCATCGGCGTCGCCACCCAGTATAAAGCGCATAGCCTGATCCGGCACCTGCAACGGGGCTGGAACTTCCTGCGCCCCGAACGCAATGAAAGCTTCGACATTCTGCCCGCCAGCCAGCGCGTTTCGGAGAACGACTGGTACCTCGGCACCGCCGACGCCGTTTACCAGAACATCGATATCATCGAGAGTACTAACCCGAAATACATGGTCATCCTGGCGGGTGACCACATCTACAAGATGGACTACGAGTTGATGCTGCAGCACCACGTCGATAGTGGCGCTGACGTGACCATCGGCTGCCTTGAAGTGCCGCGCATGGAAGCGACTGGCTTCGGCGTCATGCACGTCGACGACACGGGCCGGGTTAAGACCTTCCTGGAAAAACCCAAAAACCCGCCGGGCATGCCCGACAAGCCGGACATGGCGCTGGCCTCCATGGGCATCTACGTGTTCGAGACGAAGTTTCTGTTCGAACAATTGCAGCGCGACGCCAACGACAAGAGTTCGAGCCGCGACTTTGGCAAGGATATGATCCCCTACATCGTCAAGCATGGCCACGCACAGGCACACCGATTTACCGATAGTTGCGTACGCTCGGCCAGCGAGAAGGAAGCCTACTGGCGCGATGTCGGCACCGTCGACGCCTATTGGGCCGCCAATCTCGACCTGTGCGAGGTGGTGCCGGAACTCGACCTCTACGACAGCAACTGGCCGATCTGGACTTACGCCGAAGTCACGCCGCCCGCCAAGTTCGTGCACGACGAAGAGGGCCGGCGCGGCGCCGCCGTATCGTCGCTGGTGTCAGGCGGCTGCATTGTCTCCGGCGCCAGCCTGCGACGCTCGATTCTGTTCACCGGCGTGCGCGTCAACTCCTACTCGCACATTGAGGAGTCGGTCGTGCTGCCCTATGTCGAGATCGGCCGCAACGCCGTGCTGAAGAAAGTCGTGATTGACCGCGGCGTCGTGATCCCGGAAGGCTTGGTGATCGGCGAGGACATTGAGCTCGATGCCAAGCGCTTCCGCCGCACGGAAAGCGGCATCTGCCTGGTCACCCAGCCGATGATCGACAAGCTGAAGGCGGAGGGGTGAGGGCCGCGCTTGGATCACCGTCACCCTAGCGAACGAGCCAACCGAAGTCGTTGGTTTTGCCCCGCCGCCGACATCCGGACAACGACCGGGCTTTTTGCATGGTTCAGCTGGTGGCAGTCTCGCGATACGGCATGCGTGTGACGCCGAGCCGACAAGTCATAAAAGGGAAGGCTGTGGCCTTGAGCACGAACTGACTGCACGCAATCAATGCCGGGAGAGATCATGAATTTGCGGGTGCTAGCGGTCGCCTCTGAGGTGTTTCCGTTGATCAAGACGGGCGGCCTCGCCGACGTCGTCGGCGCGCTGCCGGGCGCGCTTGAGCCACAGGGCGTGACGGTGCGAACGCTGATCCCCGGCTATCCAGCGGTAATGGCAGCGCTTCAAGGCGGCGAGATCGTACACCGGTTTGACGCGCTGCATGGTGGCGCGGCGACAGTGCTGTCGGCGCGCGGCGGTGGCCTGGATCTGTTCGTGCTTGACGCCCCGCATCTCTTCGATCGGCCAGGCAACCCGTATTCCAGCGCCGGCAAGGACTGGCCGGACAATGCGCAGCGTTACGCAGCGCTGGCCCAAGTCGCCGCCATGGTGGCGCGTGGGGATGCTGGCGGCTGGCCAGCCGACCTGTTGCACGCCCATGACTGGCAATCTGCGCTCGCCCCCGCCTATCTGCGCTTCGGCCCGCCAACTGGGGTCAAATCCGTGCTGACCGTGCACAACCTGGCTTTTCAAGGACAGTTCGGCGCCGATCTGTTTCCGCAACTTGGCATGCCGCCGGAAGCTTTCGGCATGGAGGGTGTAGAGTATTACGGCGGCGTCGGCTTCCTGAAGGGCGGCCTGCAATGCGCCGACGCCATCACCACGGTCAGCCCGACTTATGCCGAGGAGATTACCCGCGCCGAAGCCGGCATGGGTCTTGATGGCTTGCTCCGGCACCGGCGCGGGAGCCTGCATGGCATCGTCAATGGCATTGATATCGATGTCTGGAACCCGGCTGCCGACGCCGCGATCGCGCACCGTTATGATGCCAGCCGGATGGCTGACCGGACTGCCAACAAGCGCGCAGTGGAAGCCAGGTTCGGGCTGGTTGCGGGCGACGGCTTGCTGGCTTGCGTTGTCAGCCGGCTGACCTGGCAAAAGGGCACCGATTTATTGGCCGGCGCGTTGGATGGCTTTGTTGCGGCCGGCGGCCGGCTGGCGGTGCTTGGCACGGGCGAGCCGGAACAGGAAGCCGCCTTCAACAACGCTGCCGCCCGCCATCCTGGCCGCGTTGGCGCCATCATTGGTTATGACGAGGGCGTATCGCATCTGTTGCAGGCCGGCTCCGACGCAATCCTCATTCCGTCACGGTTTGAGCCGTGCGGCCTGACGCAACTTTATGGCCTGCGCTACGGTTGCGTGCCCGTGGTGGCGCGCGCCGGCGGCCTTGCCGATACCGTCATCGACGCCAATGACGCGGCGCTGGCGGCCAAGGTCGCAACCGGCGTGCTGCACGCTCCCAACGATGCGGTGGCGCTCAATTCCGCCCTGACGCGGACCTTGGCGCTTTTCGCACAAAAACCGGTATGGCAAGAGTTGCAGCAGCGCGGCATGACAACTGACGTAACCTGGGAGCGCAGTGCTGGCCGTTATGCCGGGCTGTTCCGTAGCCTGACTGGCAAGCCTGCGCCAATCACCAAGCTAGCGGCCAGCCAATCGGCAATTCCGAAGCCAGCCGCCAAGCCGAACGCTAAACCACCCCAAGCGTCCAGCGTTATGCGGACAGTCGCCACCACGCCATTCGCCGACCAGAAGCCGGGCACATCGGGTCTGCGCAAGAAGGTGCCGGTGTTCCAGCAACCGCACTATGCCGAGAACTTCATCCAGTCGATCTTCGACAGCCTGGAGGGTTTCGCCGGCAAAACACTCGTGATCGGTGGCGATGGGCGCTTCCTCAATCCGGAGATCATCCAGACGGTGATCCGCATGGCCGCCGCTAATGGCTTTGGCCGCGTGTTGACGGCAACAGGTGGTTTGCTGTCGACGCCAGCGGCGTCCCACTTGATCCGTTTGAACCAGGCGTTTGGCGGCATCGTGCTGTCGGCCAGCCACAATCCGGGCGGCCCCGATGGCGATTTCGGGATCAAGTACAATGCCGGCAATGGCGGCCCGGCGGCCGAGAAGATCACCGACGCGATCTTTGCGC
>JANNSA010000088.1:0-5318 GCA_031402115.1 Hyphomicrobiaceae bacterium
GACGCCGGCACCGTCTCGCGCTTGGCGCGATTGACGATCGGCAGCATCGCCTTCACCGCCTCCACTCCCGCCTCGACTGTCTTCTTGGTGCCGCCGACTTCCTGGATCGTCATGGTCCGGAACGTCTCGTTCTCGGTCACCCCATAGGCTTCCTTCAGTCGCGGGATCTGGAACCCCTCGCAGCCGAGCCCCACCATGATCACCCCGCCCATGTTCGGGTTGGTCGCATAGCCCCAGGTGGTCTTCTTGAGCGTATCGAAGATCACCCCGCGATAATCGATGACGCAGCCATTGGCCTGCTTCAGCGCGATGATGCCGTCAATGTTGGGATAGTCTTCCAAGACCCCTGATCGCTCGATCTCCTTGGCGATGAAGCCGGCGACCGTGGTTGAACAGTTCACCGATGTCAGGATGCCGATGTAATTGCGCGTGCCGACCTTGCCATTAGCGCGGCGGTAACCCTCGAACGTCGCCCGCTGCGCCAACGGCAGCACATCAGCGGCTGTCGCGCCCTCAGCGAAGGCATAGTCACGGGCGATGCCGCCGTCGGCACCGACGCTGACATTGTGTTCGTGCACCCATTCGCCTGGCCCGATTGGCTGGGTGGCAAAGCCAATGATCTGGCCGAACTTACGGATCGGCTCGCCCTGCTGGATGCCTTGCGCCGCCATCTTGTGGCCGCGCGGCACCTTGGCTGCCGCCGTCACGCCACCGGCGCTGGCACCCAGATTGATCTGATCAACCGCCACCACCACATTGTCGGCTGCCGACAGTCGCAGCACGCGCGGAGAGTTGTTCGCAGTCGCCATGCCCGTCACCCTTCGTCGTCGCGGCCCAGCCGCTGACTTCCCGGTTGCAATTCATCGCGCCAATCCTAACATGCAGGGCGCCGTCTTCGGCAAGTGTGTGAGGGTCCATGCGAACCATTTCGTTCAAAGCGCCGTCCGGCGCTGTCGTTCCATTTTCGGAGCTGGGGTTCGGATCGGCGCCGCTGGGCAACCTTTACAGCGCCGTTTCTGAAGCTCAGGCCCAAGCCACCATGCAGGCGGCGTGGGATGCCGGACACCGCTTCTTCGACACCGCGCCGCTTTATGGTCTCGGCCTCGCTGAAACGCGGCTCAACGCGTTTTTCCGGGGAAAGCCACGCGGCGACTACGTGGTTGCCACCAAGGTTGGCCGGCTGCTGGACGTCGTGCCGCCGGACCAGCGCACCGGGATTGGCAAGTTCTTCGACTGCCCATCGCGGCGCGAGCGATACGACTACACCTATGATGGCGTCATGCGATCACTGGAAGCTTCGCTGGAGCGGCTCGGGCTCGATCATGTGGAAATCCTGTTTGTTCATGACGTGGATGTCTTCACCCACAAGTCTGCGGCTGCGCGGGATGCGCATGTCGAGACGCTGATGGCGCCGAAGACCGGCGGCTATCACGCCTTGCGCAAGCTGCGCGACGACAAGGTGATCAAGGCCTTTGGCGCCGGCATCAATGAGTGGCAGGTGGCGGAAACGCTGACCCGGCGCGGCGAGTTTGATGTCTTCCTGCTGGCTGGCAGGTATACGCTGCTGGAGCAGACGGCGCTGGACAGTTTCCTGCCGCTCGCCGAGCAGCGTGGTGTCGGCCTGGTCATTGGCGGTGCGTACAATTCGGGCATTCTGGCCAGCGGTGCTGATCCCGCCGATGGCAGCGCTCCCTGGTACAATTACGATCCGGCGCCACCGGAGGTGCGCGAGCGCGTGCGGGGTATAGAGAAGCTGTGCGCCAAGCACGGCGTCAAATTGGTTGAAGCGGCGCTCCGTTTTCCGTTGATGCACAAGGCGGTGGTCTCGGTCATTCCGGGCGCCACCAGGCCCGAGCAGATCGCGCTCAACATGCGCACGCTGGCTGCTAAAATTCCGCCGGCGCTCTGGCGCGATCTCAAAGAAGCGGGCTATGTCCGCAGCGACGCGGCGACATCGGCTTAAGGGCTTAGTCTCGGAGGGAACCATCATGCTGAAACTCATCGACAACATTCTCGGTCCTGACCTGTTGCGCGCCCTGCGTGCCATGGGGCATGGCGATGAAATCGTCATCGTCGACTGCAATTTTCCCGGTGACAGCGTTGGGCCAGAGATCATCCGCATGGAAGGCATTGGCGCCGCCCGCATCGCCGACGCCATCCTGTCGCTGATGCCGCTTGATGACTTCGTGCCGGATGCAGCAGTGCGCATGGAACCGGTCGGCAATCCGAACCAGATCGAACCAATCTTCAAGGAGTTCGACAAGGTCGTCGCCAAGCATGAGCCGAAGATCAAGGTCATCGGCATGGAGCGCTTTGCCTTCTACGAGCGCAGTAAGCGTTGCTACGCTGTCGTGCAATCGGGTGAGCGCGCGCTGTACGGCAATCTGATCCTGAAGAAGGGCATCATCCGCCCCGACGTCGCGTGAGTCCAGGGTCTGACGTCGGGGTCAGGCACTTAGCCCTGCTAAGTGCCTGACCCCGGTTCCCTTGCAGGACTATCATCATGACCACCGCCGACGCTTTCGCTGACGCCCGCGCGCGGTTCCGCGCCTTGCACCAGTCGGGCTGCTTCGTCATCCCCAATCCGTGGGACGCTGGCACCGCGCGCTGGCTGGCCGGCTTGGGTTTCCAGGCATTGGCCAGCACCAGTTCCGGCTTCGCCTTTGCCGCTGGCCGGCCTGATGGCGGCATGCCGCTCGACGCTGTACTGGCGCATTTCGGCGCGCTGGCCGGCGCGACGCCGCTGCCCGTCAACGCCGATTTCGAGAACGGCCACGCCGCCGACCTCGATGGCTTGAGCGGCAACGTCACCCTATGCGTCGCGACCGGCGTGGCGGGTCTTTCTATCGAGGATTCAACGGGCGACGCGGCGCGGCAGGTGTTTTCGCTGGCCGACAGCGTCGCGCGCATCAAGGCAGCCCGCCGCGCCATCGACGCCACCGGCACGGGCGTCATGCTGGTGGCGCGCGCCGAGGCCTACTTTCACGCTCCGGGCCAGGCCCTGCCCGAAGCCATCAGCCGCTTGACGGCGTTTGCCGACGCCGGCGCCGACTGCCTGTTTGCGCCGGGCATCACGTCACGCGACGGTATCGCGGCGCTCGTCAAGGCGGTCGCCCCCAAGCCCTTGAATGTGCTGATCGGCGACCCGAGCGCCTTGACCGTCGCCGACCTGGCGGCGCTCGGCGTGCGCCGCGTCAGCGTCGGCGGCGGGCTGGCCGGCGCCGCCTGGGGTGCCTTCGACCGCGCCGCCCGCGCGCTGGCCGCCGGCCGCTTCGACGGCTTCGCTGGCAATCTCAGTCACGACACGCTGGACGCGTTCTTCAGGCGTTGAGGCTGCGATTGCGCGGAGGGAACACAATGTTCATCTTTGGCGTCTCATGCCGTCACTAAAGTCTGGCACATGCGATCAATCGCTTCGGTGCAGCGCCTTGGCGGCTTCCATCACCAGCGGCTGTAGGCCAGCGCCGCCGGTCGCGACATGAGCGGCCAGCGCCTGTTTCATGCGTGGCTCCCAGAAGTCGCGGATATGGCCGGAAACGCCAGCCAGCGCCTCGTCCTGCGGATAGGGGCCGAAGAAGTCGGCGATCTGGTTGGCCATGCGGATCATGTCGTCATTGGTCATCGGTCGGCCTCGAAGCTTCTGGATGCGGTTCAAATAGCATGACTCCGTCGCCAGCGCGCGCCGCCAGCGTCATGCCGGCGGCGGCAGCCAGTCGCACCGCCAGTGCCGTTGGCGCCGAGACAGTCGCCAGTGCCGGCACGCCGAGCATGGCAGTTTTCTGCACGAGTTCCATGCTGCAGCGGCTGCTCATGACGATGAAGCCGTTGCTGGCGTCGCGGCCAGCCCGCAGCAGGGCGCCGGCCAACTTATCCAGTGCATTGTGGCGGCCAACGTCCTCGCGCACCAGCTGCATTTGGCCATCGAGGGTCGCAAAGCCGGCGGCGTGGGTAGAGTGGTTCAACGCGTTCATCGGTTGCAAGGCCGGGAACTCGTCATAGGCGCGCAGCAATCCGGCGAGTCCAGGGACCGGTCCACCGACTAGACGCGGTGGCGCGACTGCGGCGTCGAGGGTCTGCGCGCCGCATATCCCGCAGCCCGAGCGGCCGGTCAGTACCCGCCGCCGGGTTTCGATGCCGGCTGCACGCTCTGGGCGAATCTTGATGTTGAGCGCGACGCCGTCATGGGCTTCGGCGATCCGCACATCGGTAATCTCGGCTGCCGTCGCGACAATGCCCTCGGTGAGCGTGAAGCCGATCGCAAAATCTTCCAGGTCCGCCGGTGTCACCATCATCACCGCAAAGAACTGTCCATTGTAAAGCACGGCTGCAGGCACTTCCTCGGCCAGTTGCCAAGTGGCTTGTGCTGCCGCCTGCCCGCCAGAGTACAACTTCGCTGTAACATGGTGCGAATGCGGCGCCGACATCGGTGAATGGAACTTTCCGGGTAGTGCCCCACCCTATGAAGCCGGGCAAGACCAATTCAGATCGGAACACTATCATACTCGACCAGGGCCGTCACAAAGTGACACCCCGAGATTTCGGCTGTGGGCTCATGCGAATTTGACGTCACGTGCTTGCGAGTGATCGTCGCGTTCGCCACCGAGATGCACTATGCAAGGAGGGTAAAGCGATTTCCGCGACCGGTGCCAGCTGGCACCGGTTACGTAATCGCCAGCTCGCCTTGGACTTTGGGGATGGCATGAACGAGACCCTGACCCCGGATTTGTGCGTGATCGGCGGCGGCGCTGGCGGATTGGCAGCAACGATGGCGGCTGTGCGGCTTGGCCGTTCGGTCGTGCTGATTGAAAAGCGCGACCTGACGGAAATGGCGGCACAGAACGGCATGCTGGCGGCGCGAGCACTGGAAGCGGCAGCGGCTGCGGCGCATGCAGCGACAAGGGCCAGCGCTTTCGGCATCGCGGCTTTGGCGCCCACCATCCAGTATGGCGCGGTTCTCGAACAGGTCGCCAAGGCCGTCAACCAGGCCGGGCTGACGCGGGCGCCGGAGCGGCTGACGGGCCTTGGCATTCGCGTCATCCGGGCAGCCGCGCGCTTCGCCGATGCCGGCACCGTAATGGCTGGAGATATTGCCGTGACGGCGGCGCACACCCTGATCGCTACAGGTGCCGGTCCCTTTGTACCACCGATACCGGGGCTGCTGACGGTGCCCTATCTGACCACGGAAACGCTCTGGGACTTGCCAATCCTGCCGGAGCACTTGGTTGTCCTCGGCGGCGGACCCTATGCACTTGAGTTCGCGCAAAGCTACCGGCGGCTTGGTTCCCGGGTCACGGTGATCTGCGAGAGCAAAGCGCTGG
>JANNSA010000089.1:0-2600 GCA_031402115.1 Hyphomicrobiaceae bacterium
CCGGCCAGGCCGGCTTCGCGGCAGGCGTCTTCGCCCATGCCGCTCTGGCGTGCCAGCGACACCATCATCGCGCACACCGCCACCGAGTGCATGTAGCTGTAGTCGTCGCGCGACTTCAAGCGCGCCAGGCTCACCAACGCGCCGGCGTTGCGCTGCACGGAGTGCGAAATCTCCTCCACCAGCGGCAGGCAGGTCTGGGCATCGACGGTGCGGCCCATGCGCGCCTCGTTGAACATCGCCGTCACCGCGGCGCGGCCGCGGTTGCAGATGGCGGCGGCCTGTTTGAGCTCTGCGGCCATCGGCCGGTCGCCCTGCGCGGCCATTGCCGGCGCTGCAGCAGGGGTGGCCGGCGCAGCAGCCGCAGGCGAAGCAGCGGAGCGCCTCTTCAGGGCCGACTCGGGCTCGACCACCGCTGCAACGTCCAGGCCAAGCTCGACGTCGATCCAGCATTCGGCCACGCCGCAATCCTGCAGACGCTTGAGATCGGCCGTGCGGTCGATCACGAACTTCGTCTTCCAGAAGGAGTGCTGCATCCAGGCGCCCACCAGCTTGTGCAGGTGCATGCCCATGCGCAGCTGGTGAACGGGGATCTTCTTGAGCATGGCAGCGGCCGGACGCAGGGAACTCCAGTCATATCGGCCCCGCGAGCCGCGTTCTTGAGCGCCGGCGGCCTTGGTGCAGGAGGGGCTCAGGCGGCCAGGAAGAGCGCCGGGTCGACCATCACGCGGTTCAGGCACACCCCCCAGTGCAGGTGGGGCCCGGTGACGCGCCCGGTGGCGCCGACAGCGGCCATGCCGTCCCCGGCCGCCACGCGATCGCCCGCCTTGACGTCGATGCGGCTCAGGTGGCACAGCATGCTGAGCAGTCCGCCGCCATGGTCCAGCCACACGGTGTGGCCGCTGAAGAAGTAGTCGCCCGTGTCGATGACGCGGCCGGCCAGCGGCGCCCGCACCGGTGCGCCCACCGCCGCGGCAATGTCCATGCCGCTGTGCGGGTTGCGTGGTTGGCCGTTGAACGTGCGCCGCAGGCCGAAGGAACCGGATTGGCGCCCCCGCGTCGGCGCGTTCATCCGCAAGCCCCCCACGGGCTCGCCGCTGAAGGTGGCGATGACCTGCCGCTGGTGCTCGCGCTCGCGTTCGTGGCGGGCCTGGTCGGCACTCGAAAGGTCGACCTGCCGTGGCGGCACCTTCAGACGTTGCTCGGCATAGCGCTTGGGCTTGACGGCCACGGTCAGCGTGCGCTGCTCTCCGTCCTGCTGCACGCGGATGCCCACGGGTCCGGGCGGCGTGGCCAGCGACAGGCCCAGCAAGGCCTGCCACGACGGTGGCCCGCCGAGGACCAGCAGCGGCACTGCGTCCAGATGCGCCGCCGGGCGCAGCCCGGAAGGCCCCAGCTCCAGCGCCATGACGCCTCCTGGCACGGCCTGCGCAAAGGACTGCGGAAAGGACTGCGCGTGCACCGGCAGCGACCAAGCGCCGAGTGCGGCAGCCAGCACGTGGCGCCGCTGCAGCAGCATCGCGCGGTGAAGGGTGTTGAACATCGTCTCGAGTCCGGGCTTCGGGAGGCCACCCGATTCTCGACTCTCCCGCGCACCGCGCCGCCGCCGCCGTGTCGATCAGAACTCGATCTCGTCCTTGATCGCCGCCAGGCCGGCCTTGGCGCAAGCCTCATCCGCCTCTCCCGTGGGCGCGCCCGACACACCCACGGCGCCGACGATCGATCCCGCAGCCTCGATCAGCCAGCCGCCTCCCACGGCCACGAAACGCGGCAACTGGCGGATGCCCGAACTGGGCTGGCCGGCCTGCGTCGCGCGCGCCAGTTCCGAGGTGGGGGTGCGGAAGCTCACCGCCGTCCATGCCTTGTTGATGGCCGTGTCGGGCGTATGCGGCCCGGCGAAGCGGTCGCGCAGCATCACCTGGGCGACACCGAAGCGGTCGACCACCGCCACCGCGGTCTGGTAGCCCTGCTGGCGACATGACGCCATCGCTGCCTGGGCGGCCTTGATGGCGGCTTCGGGTGTGAGGACCCGTACGCTGTGGGTGGCGCCTTGCGCAAACGCGGGGGCGAGGCAGGGGCCCAGCAACGCCATCAGGAAGGCCGAAAGGATCCGGGTCATGGTGAGCTCCTGGCAGGTCCGCAAGGTCGGCATCGTCGCCGGCATTCAGCGCGGCTCGCTTGACCGGGGTCAATTCTGAGATCGGTCTATGACTTTCGAAGGGCTCCACCCGGACTCGGCCCCGCCCCGTGCTGGTGTAACGCACGGTGTTCTCGACGAGGTTTCGAAAGACCTGCGCGATGCGAATCGGATCGGCGCTGACGCTCTCTGGCGAAGATGGAAACTCAACCTCAAAGGACAGCCCTTTGGCAACCGCCGCGTCCTCAAGCCCGGCACAGACTTCCTGAACCAGCTCGCCAACCTCGAACGTCCCGACGGTAGCTGTGCTGAGTCACCACGCTCAACAGTGAGAGGGTCGCGCAGTTGCGATCTCGGCTTCGGCAAAAGTGCGCACTGCATCGCGCAGCGCGCCGATGTCTTCGCCGAGTTGGAAGTTCAGGCCGGGCAGGCTCATGGTTGCGTCTCCGCTGCAAGTGACCTGAGT
>JANNSA010000090.1:0-3099 GCA_031402115.1 Hyphomicrobiaceae bacterium
TTCCTGAACTTGCCGGCAAACCAGCCATTGTCACCGGCTCGACCAGCGGCATTGGCCTGGGCATCGCCCGCGCCTTTGCGGCCTCCGGCATGCCCGTGATGCTGAACGGCCTTGGCGATCCTGCGGCGATCGAAATGACGCGGGCGGAGCTGGCCAAAGAGTTCGGCGTCAAGATTGTCTACTCGCCTGCCGACATGTCCAAGCCGGCTGAAATCACGGCCATGGTCGAGCAGGCGCGTGCCGCCTTTGGCCGGGTCGATGTCCTCGTCAACAATGCCGGCATCCAGCACGTGGAAGCGATTGAAACGTTCCCCGTCGACAAATGGGATGCGATCATCGCCATCGATCTGTCATCGGCCTTTCATGGCATGCGCGCCGTCATCGCTGACATGAAGGCGCGGCAATGGGGCCGCATCATCAACATTGCTTCGGCGCATGCGCTGGTCGCGTCGCCGTTCAAATCAGCCTATGTCGCCGCCAAGCACGGCCTCTATGGGCTGACCAAGACCGTGGCGCTGGAGACGGCCGAGCACGGCATTACCGTCAACGCCATCTGCCCCGGCTATGTGCTGACGCCATTGGTGCAGAAGCAGATCCCTGAAACAGCCAAGGCGCGTGGGCTGACCGAGGAACAGGTCATCCGCGACGTGCTGCTGCATGCCCAGCCGACACGCAAATTCGTCACCACCGAGCAGATCGGGGCGCTCGCGGCCTTTCTCTGCACCGGCGCCGCTGCTTCGATTACCGGCACGGCGCTGCCTGTCGAGGGCGGCTGGACCGCCCAATAGCTTTGCACATTCAATTCAATCAAGGATAACGCCATGCGTAGCCAGAACGACAAGATGAGCATGAACGGAACGAATGGCAAGGCGGAGCCGCCAACCGCCGGCGCCGGTCAGGTCGTGCTGGTATTCCAGGGCGGCGGCGCCCTCGGCGCCTATCAGGCCGGCGTGTACCAGGCGCTGGAAGAGGCGGGCATCGAGCCAGATTGGATCATCGGCACGTCGATTGGCGCCATCAACGCAGCGCTGATCGCCGGCAACGAACCGAAGAACCGGCTCGCCCGCCTGGAAGAGTTCTGGCAGCGCATGGCACATAAGGCACCCTGGCATTCGGGCGGAGCGTTCCCGCAGCTGGCGCAATCGCTGTCGTTCTGGAACACGGTGGTGCAGGGCATTCCGGGGTTCTTCGAGCCCAATCCACTCGCGGCCTGGGGTCAGCATTTCCGCATGGGTGCCGAGAAGGCGGGTCACTACACGACGGCGCCGCTCGAGAAAACCCTGCGTGAGCTGATTGATTTCCCAAGGCTGGGACATGGCCAACCGCGGCTGACGGTTGGCGCGGCGCAGGTTCGCACCAGCAAAATGCGCTATTTCGACTCGCGCGACATGGCGGTGCGCGTCGAACACATCATGGCGTCGGGCGCGCTGCCGCCAGCCTTTCCGCCGGTCCGCATCGACGGCGAGCTTTATTGGGATGGCGGCATCTTGTCGAACACGCCCAGCGAAGTCGTCTTTGATGACAATCCGCGCAAGAACTCGCTGATCTTTGCCGTCCATTTATGGAATCCGGAAGGACCGGAACCGGAAAGCCTCTCGGAAGTCGCGCATCGGCAAAAGGAACTGCAATATTCCAGCCGGGTCTCCAACCATATTTCGCGGCAGCTCGAAACTCACCGTTTGCGCTACATCATCAATCAGCTTTCGGCCCAGATCCCCGAGGCACAGCGCAAAACCGCTCGCGTCCGGGAACTCGCCGCCTATGGCTGCCTGACGCAGATTCACGTGGTGCGGCTGCTCGCCCCCGCGCGGACTTGGGATGACCACACCAAGGACGTCGATTTCAGCCCCGAAGGCATCCGCGAGCGCTGGCGCGCAGGCCTGGTCAACACCCGCGAGGCGATCAAGCAGGCACCCTGGAAAGGCACTGTCGATCCGCTCGAAGGCGTTGTCCTGCACGAGCCGCGCCCAGCCGCAGCATCGGAACACGTTTCCGATGCCCTGGCACGTCCCCAAGGGGGCAGCCCCGACTGGGCGTTGCCAGGAGCAATGGGCCGGCCGTAACCAAGGGTGGTGGCCTGACGAGAAATACCTGATGCCTGCGCCGTTATGGATGCAGGCCTCTTGGCCGCGCGGCAACCGGCTGCAATCTGCCGCCAGCCAGTGTCTGCATGTGGTGCAACGGCCACCCGCACAAAGAGCAATCAGCAAGAGAGTTCCAGTATTGGCCCATCTCGTCGACCGTCCGACGGTCGGTATCTGACCACATCGACGAGCGGTGAAGAAGGCGCCAGATGGGACGCTCTTCAACTCATTCTGGTCAGCGTCCGCTTACAGGAGTATTGCATCCACCCCAACCTCGGGAGCGGCAAGACACTCAGGCAAAGGCTGAATTCGGCATCGGCGCTGAGCTATAGTAGCCGGAGCCTTTGGGCCATCTATTGTCGCGCCGAAAACTCGTCGTTGCCCATTCTGTGCTCTCGAAGCTCTTTCCGCCCGCGGCGGCGGCCATTCTTACCAGCCGGCTGGCACCTTACGACTGCATTGGCCGTGAAATCCCATGCGCAGCAAAATGTGCCACAATAACCGCTATCGCAGTTGGCATCGTCATCGTACGCCATCGACGTGACATCCACCCCAGTCCTGTGCCACACCCGAGCGGCGGTCGCAGGTGCGGTCGCCATCTAGTGACCGGTCGTGACTGCTTGGAGCTATCTTCGGCGATTTCAGACTTTTTCGGGGATGGTTTCAGCGACTGAGGCGCGGAAGAAACAAAAACACCAATCGTTTCAATGCGCTGTCGCGGACACCCTCTCCGCCAGATCTGCGCATGCGGGCGTGTCAGCAAGTGCGGGGAGGGGAGCAAATTCGCTTTTGCGCCATGGCCGATCAGGTCCCTTGACAGCGGGCAGCATGCTGCGCGCGTCGTTTGCAACCAGCCGCTACACGCCTATGTTTGCGTGCATCCGCATTGATCAGTCCTCGCCAGGGGCCCCACTCCGTGTCCCTGCGCCCCGTCACCCGCATCAGTCCAGCTAAGCCGACCTTGGAGGGCGCCGGCGTGGACTTGCGTCGCGCTTTTGGCTTTGGCGACACCGCC
>JANNSA010000091.1:0-5370 GCA_031402115.1 Hyphomicrobiaceae bacterium
CGGTAATTCCAAGGGGTTGCGCGCTGGCCAATTGGCGATCGCGATCGGCAATCCGCTTGGCTTTGAGTCGACCGTGACGGCCGGTGTCGTCAGCGCCACCGGGCGCAGCCTGCGCGCCCGCAACGGCCGGCTGATTGATGACGTGATCCAGACCGACGCCGCGCTCAACCCCGGCAATTCCGGCGGCGCGCTGGTGGATTCCAGGGGCCAGCTGATTGGCATCAACACCGCCATGATCATCGGTGCGCAGAACATCTGCTTCTCGGTTGCCAGTAATACCGCGCGCATTGTGCTGACCGACCTGATCCGGCACGGCCGCGTGCGCCGCGCCCGCCTTGGGCTGGCGGGCGCCCAGGTGCCGTTGCCGCGCCGTATCGGTCACGCCATCGGTACTGATCAGGTGAGCGCTGTGCGCATCCTGGAAGTGCAGGCTGATGGTCCTGCCGAGCGCGCTGGACTGCTGACCAACGATATTGTCTTCACCATCGAGGGGGCGATCGTCAGCGGCGTCGATGACATGGTGCGGCTGCTCGACAGCAACCGCATCGGCGCGGTGGTGGAAATCGCTTTCCTGCGTGGCGGCCAAGTTGAGCGGCGTCGCATTACTCCGGTCGAACGGCTGTAGGCCCGTCAAGGTCACGGCAGCCTGACTGGCGGCAAACGCCGTTGTCGGGTACTGAGAGCCCATTGAAACCGCCGGGGAGACGCTGCCATGCGTGTCGATGCCCATCTGCACCTCTGGAGCGTGGCGCGCGGCGACTATGGCTGGATGGCAGGCAACGACGCCATCGCCAGCATTTGCCGCGACTTCGCGCCGCAAGATGCCGAACCGCTTTTGCGCGCTGCTGGTATCGACAAAGTCGTGCTGGTGCAGGCGGCGCCGAGCGTTGAAGAAACCGAATACATGCTCGGGCTTGCCGACGCGACGCCGTGGATCGGCAAGGTCGTAGGCTGGATCAATTTTGAAGATGCCAGTCACCGCAAGCATCTGGAACGGTTCGCGCGGCATGCCAAATTCGCCGGCGTCAGGCCGATGATCCAGGACCTGCCCGATCCGGAATGGATGCACCGGCCCGACGTGCAATGGGCATTTCAGGCGCTCATAGATCTTGATCTGACGTTCGATGCGCTTGGCTATCCGGAGCATCTCGCGCCGTTTCTCAGGCTGCTGCTGCACTATCCGAAGCTGCGCACGGTCATCGATCACGGCATGAAGCCGCGCATCCGTGACGGTGCCTTTGACGAGAGCCCGGACTTCTGGGCGTCGGGCATGGCGCGTCTGGCATCGGAGACCGGCGCATTCTGCAAACTGTCGGGACTGGCAACCGAGGCAGGGGCGGCGTGGACAGCAGAAACGCTAGCACCGTACGTCGCAAACCTAGTGACGAATTTCGGTCCGGACCGGCTGATCTGGGGTTCCGACTGGCCAGTGTTGACCCTCAATGGCGATCATGCAAACTGGCTGCAAGTGGCACAAGGCTTGGTGCCCCCAATGGCGCAACCGGCCGTGTTCGGCGGCAACGCAGCGCGGTTCTACCGGTTGTAGTCGAGACGATCGCGGCTTCGCGCTAGCACGGCAGCCGAATATGGCTCGTCGATCGACTACGGGCACTTCGAACGATAATCGCGACGAATTCATCGGCAAACTGAGTTGCGACTGTGTAGGGCGCGAAAGTCCTTCTGCAGGCCATATCGCACCGCAACAAGGCGTAGCGCCCGCCTCTGGTGCGATACGGCGAAGACGCCTTTCGCACCCCACGCGAAGTGCTTTACGTGTCGTGCTGACTGTCCTAAGGGCCTCAGCCATTGACGCAAGCGCTCAGGCCGGCTGCCCGGCCTGCAGCGGGCGGATGCGGTCTTTGATGCCCGGCCACGTCGTCCGCTGCGCACGGCGCAAATCATAGGTGTTCTGCAAGCGGAGCCACATTTCAGGGCTCGAACCAAAATAGGTCGCCAGTCGCAGCGCAGTATCCGCAGTGATGGCGCGATCGCCTTTAATGATAGCGGCAACGCGGCTCACCGGGACATCAATGTCGCGCGCCAGCCGGTTTTGACTAACTTTCAGCGGCTCAAGAAACTCCGCGAGCAGAATTTCACCGGGCGATATTGGATCGAGGTATTCGGTCATAATCACTCTTGTTTGTTTAGTGGTAATCGACGATCTCGACGTCGCTGGCTTCGCCGTCGGCCCATCTGAAGCAAAGCCGCCATTGCTTGTTGATGCGTATGCAATGTTGGCCAGTTCGGTCACCCGCCAGCGCCTCCAGGTGGTTGCCCGGTGGCACTCTCAAATCGTCAAGGCTCGATGCGGCATTGAGCAACATTAGCTTGCGTCGCGCCTGCCGTTCGAACGCCTGAAAACTTCGAACCAGCTGATCATCGAACAGGCGACGCGTATCTTTGCAGGCAAAGCTCCTGATCACATCTAAACGTCACTTCTTGTTGGGCATTCCGTGTCTCAGAATAGATTGTAGTGAGCGAAACATCAAGCCTCAGAAGTATCTTAAGCGCCGATGTCGTGACGAGCGTTCGCAGGGCACCGATCGTATCGACTTGCAACTGTTCGGGTCACTACCGCTTCTTCTTGAACGGCGCCATGCCGTCGCGGGCGAGTTCGTCGGCGCGTTCGTTTTCGGCGTCACCGGCGTGGCCCTTGACCCAGTGCCAGCGGATCTCGTGCTGCTTCAGGGCGGCGTCCAAGCGCTGCCACAAGTCGATGTTCTTGACCGGTTGCTTATCGGCGGTCTTCCAGCCGTTGCGCTTCCAGCCATGGATCCACTTGGTGATGCCGTCGCGCAGGTAGTTGGAATCGGTGTTGAGATCGACGGTGCAAGCGCGGTTCAGCGTCTCCAGCGCCGCGATTGCGCCGGTGAGTTCCATGCGGTTGTTGGTGGTGTTGGCCTCGCCCCCTGACAACTCCTTGCGGTGCTCGCCAAATATCAGGATGGCGCCCCAACCGCCAGGTCCCGGATTGCCCGAACAAGCGCCATCCGTGAACACAATGACGGGCTCTACGTCAGGTTCGGCTGTTGCGCTCATTGTGCTGGCAATCCCAACTCGGATGGATGCTCGATCGACTGCAGTAAGCTCAGCTTATCCCGGTATTCCAGCGGATCGAGCCGCCGCACCAGGGCGGTGTCGGCCGTGTGCAGCCAATCATAGGTCCGCGTCAGCAGGAACCGTAGCGCCGCACCGCGCGCAAGCAGCGGCAGCCCGAGCAATTCCGCCTCGCTCAAGCGCCGGACGGACTGGTAGCCAGCGACCATGGCGTCCGCCTTGGCCGGATCCCAACGGTGGTCATGGCCAAAGCACCAAGCGATCAGGCCAATCGCCAGATCATAAGCCAGGATGTCGGTGCAGGCGAAGTAGAAGTCGATCAAACCAGAAAGCTCGCCGCCCATGAAGAACACGTTGTTCGGGAACATGTCCGCATGGATGATCCCGGTTGGCAGCGCTTGCGGCCAGGTCCGGCCCAGATAAGCGAGCTCCAGACTAATTTGCTGCTGCAACCCAGGCGCTACCCGCTCGGCATCGTCACCCAACTTTGCGGCGAGTTGCTGCCAGCCCGCATGCGCCAAGGCATTGCGGCGCTGCAACGCAAAGCCATGCCCCGCCGCGTGCATTTGCGCCATGGCAGCGCCAACCGCCCGGCAATGTGCTACGCCTGGATTGCGCAACCAGACGCCGTCGAGGAAAGTCACCAGCGCCGCTGGCCGGCCTTCCAGTTCCATCAGCATGCGGCCATCGCGCGTCCGCACCGGCAGCGGGCAGCTCAGTCCGCGCGCTGCCAGATGCTCCATCAGGCCCAGAAAGAACGGTAGATCGCGCGCATCCACCCGCTTCTCATACAGCGTCAGGATGTAGTGCGCGCGGGTGCTGCTGAGCAGGTAATTGGTGTTTTCGACGCCCTCGGCAATGCCTTTCAGCGCCGTTATTGTGCCGATGTCGTACGTGCTGGCGAGCCGTGCCAGTGCCTCGTCGGAAACTTCCGTGTAAACCGCCATGTGTGGCTATCTGTGCTGTGCGTGATCGGAAGGCTGGATCTCAGGGCGCGCGCAACTCACGCGGCACATTGAAGGCGATATCTTCGCGCGCTGTCTCAGTCTTTTCCACCCGCGTGGTGAAGCGCTCGGAGAATGCGGCGAGAATTTCGTCGACCAGCACCTCTGGCGCCGAAGCGCCGGCCGTGATGCCAACGGTGGCGACCCCGTCGAACTCCGCCCATGGAATATCGGCGGCGCGCTGCACCAGCATGGCGCGCGGACAGCCGGCGCGTTCCGCCACTTCCACCAGCCGCACAGAATTGGAGCTGTTAGGAGCGCCGACCACGATCACCCTGTCGCAGCGCTGCGCGATTGATTTGACCGCCGCCTGCCGGTTGGTCGTGGCGTAGCAGATGTCCTCTTTGTGGGGTGAGTTGATCGCGGGGAACCGACCCTTCAGGATCGCCACGATGGCCGCCGTGTCGTCGACCGATAAGGTGGTTTGCGTGATGAAGGCAAGCTTGGCGGGATCACGGGGGTCGAAATGACGGGCGTCCTCGGCGGTCTCGATCAGCCGTACTGCGCCCGCCGGCAATTGCCCCATCGTGCCGATCACTTCCGGATGGCCAGCATGGCCGATCAACACAATTTCCATACCCTGTGCGTGCAATCGCTCGGCTTCGACATGGACTTTGGAGACCAGCGGGCAGGTGGCGTCGAGGTAGAAGAACTTGCGCGCGCGCGCCTCGGCCGGCACCGCCTTGGGCACACCATGCGCTGAAAAGATCACAGGACGGTCGCCGTCGGGTATCTCCTCCAGTTCTTCCACAAAAATGGCGCCTTTCGCCTTGAGACTGTCGACTACGAAGCGATTGTGCACAATTTCGTGCCGCACGTAGACTGGCGCGCCATACTTGGCGAGCGCCAGTTCGACGATCTGAATGGCTCGGTCGACGCCGGCGCAGAAGCCGCGTGGCGCAGCTAACAAGATGGTCAAGGCGGGCTTCGGCATGGTGGCGGGTTCCAGTTGCGAACGGAGCGTTCGAAAGTCACAGGATCGTCGTGGCGCAGCGTCCGTTCATTATATCGGCTTGACTTGCGGCGCTACGTCTTGAAGTTAGTTGCTTGGGGACGCTAATAAAAGCAGATCGTGCGGTTCAACGTGCGGCGGAAATTTAGATGGGGTTTGGTTTCGCGTGTTCATGATGGCTGATGGTTATTTCAGTCGGTTCGGGCCACGAAACGGATTGGGGCAAGGCAGTGACCGCACTTTTGCGATACCAGCGACCGGCTTCTGCCGTCGCGGCCGGGCTGCTTGCTGCGGTCATGACTGTGCCATTGGTGGGCTGTGGCATGGGCTCGCTGTCGGGAGGCTTGTTTGGCGCTG
>JANNSA010000092.1:0-9201 GCA_031402115.1 Hyphomicrobiaceae bacterium
GCTCGCTGGTGTTCGATGTGCGGGGGATCCGCGCTGTCGACCAGGGCCGCAGTAGTCTGCCCTCAGCAATCGATGCTGAAGGCGACTACGTGGCGCCCGGCCTCGTCGAGATGCATACCGACAATCCGGAAAAGCACTTCATGCCGCGGCCCAACGTGTTCTGGCCGAACAAGCTCGCCGCAGCCATCGCCCACGATGCGCAGATGGCGGCGGCTGGCGTGACCACCGTCTATGATTCGATCAGCGCTGGCACCATCTCGGGCGAAAAGGATTACCGGCGCACGATCTTCAACGAGATCATCGCGGCGATCAATCATGGCAGCGAACTTGGTGTGTTCCGCGTCGAACACCGGGTGCACATCCGCTGCGAGTTGGCGGCCGATGGCCTGCTGAGTGAGCTCGAACCGCATGTCAACAACCCGCTCGTGCAACTCATTTCGCTGATGGATCACACGCCGGGCCAGCGCCAGTACCGCGACCCGAAAGTGCTGCAGAAGTATTTTGTCGATTCGGGCGAATTGAACGCTGATGACGCCGCGCGCGAAATCGCCGAGCGGATGGAACAGGGGCCGCGCAATCTGGCGAAGAACTGGCCGGCGGTGCTGGAGATGTTCCGGCCACGCGGCCTGCCGATTGCCACCCATGACGACACCACCGAGGCGGACATTCTTCTCGCCAAGCGGTCCGGGGCGGTGATCTCGGAGTTCCCCACCACTTTGGCGGCGGCGGCGGCAGCCAAGGCGGCCGGGCTTGGTACGGTCGCTGGGGCCCCTAACGTTGTGCGTGGCGGCTCCCACTCGCGGAACGTGGCGGTCGTCGATCTGGCGATGGCCGGGAAGCTCGATGGCTTGTCGTCGGACTATGTGCCGGCAAGCCTGTTGCAAGCGGTCATGAAGCTCGACGGCGACCACGGCATCGCGCTGCCGCAGGGCATGGCAATGGTCACGTCAAACATCGCCGATATGCTCGGGCTTGCCGATCGTGGCCGGTTGCGGAACGGCTTGCGCGCCGACATCGTGCGGTTCCGTCATGTCGCCGGCACGCCCGTGGTGCGCGGACTGTGGTCGGCGGGCGCGCGGGCGCTGTAGGACCGCTTCAGCGGCCCGGCGGCGTCTGGTCAACGAGGCTGCGCAGCAGTGCAACCAGTGAATCGCCTGCCGCCTCGATGGAGCTTTCATTGACAATGTCGACTGCCTCTGAGGCAGTGACGCGGCCGGCATCGCGGCGCAGGCGGGCAAGCACCGAGGCCGGGTCCTCGCGGCCGCGCTCCTTCAGCCGCTGGGCCAGCACTTCCGGCGCGGCGGTAACATGAGCGACCACCAGCCGCCGCACCAGGGTCCGAGCGGTCGCGATTGATCCGCGCGAAGCGTTGACGATGGCAATGCGGCCGCCGGCAACCTCATCAAGCGCGCTCTTTGGTATGCCGTAGCAAAGTCCGTGCGCCTGCCACGACAGCGCAAAATCACCAGCAGCAGCGGCGGCCTCGAAGGCGTCCGGTGAAAGGCTGGCGTGGTCCTCAAGTTCGGCATTGCCATCGCGGGTGACGACACGGCGGACAAAGACAAAGCGTAAGTCATTGCCGAGCACCGCCCGCGCGTAGGCGAGCAGCGTGTCCTTACCGGCGCCCGAAGGTCCGACCACGAGCACTAGGGTTCCCCCGCCGGTTACCGGCGCCACAGCGATCATTCATTCCTCGCGCCGGGTTCAATTCGGCAATACCCACTATCGCCGATCACATAGCTGTCATGTGCGACACTTAAACGACGTCGAGCCGTTTGAATTGGGTTCGTGCGACGGGCTGCGGCTGTCTTCAGAAGTCTGCCCATGCCGATCCACATATCTGCGCTTTGCATGGATGTTTCGCCAAACCATTGCCTTGCTCCGATCCTGTTCGACTGGCTGTTCGCGCTGGTCGATCGTCCTCCAGCGCAGGCCCGACCATGGCAACCAAACTCGGACCAGCCCCGCTGATCGATCCAGCCGCCTACGTGCACGGCAGTCAGCTCGGGCGCTACACGGAAGTCGGCGCGCGCACCTATTTCACCGAGTCGAGGCTTGGCGATTATTCCTACATCGTCGAGGACGGCGAGGTCATCTACACGACGATCGGCAAGTTCTGTTCGATCGCGCGAATGGTGCGGATCAATCCTGGCAACCACCCTATGCAGCGGGCGAGCCAGGCGCACTTCACGTATCGCGCCAGCGCCTATTTTGACGGCGAAGCCGATGAGTCGGAGTTCTTCGACTGGCGCCGCAGTCACCCCGTCAGCATCGGCCACGATGTGTGGATCGGCCACGGTGCGATCATCCTCCCCGGTATCACCATCGGCACCGGAGCGGTGATCGCAGCCGGCGCGGTCGTCACCAAGGATGTCGCGGACTACGCCATCGTCGCCGGCGTGCCAGCCAAGCCGATCAAAAGTCGGTTCCCGCCCGATATCGCGGCAAGATTGCTCGCGCTCGCCTGGTGGGACTGGGACCACGAGCGGCTGCGCCGCGCCCTGCCGGATTTCCGCACAATGCCAATCGGCGATTTCATCGCCCGCCATCGTGACGGCTGATACCAGTCCGCGTCGCAATCGACTCTGCATCGAAAGGCGCGGGCTTAGACCGCAAGGCGGCCCGGCCGGCAGGCCGTTCTCGAAAGGCTAACCGCTTCCGGTCAGTTTCGGTGCGATCTTTCCGCCACGCCACAGCGGCGCGGCGATTGCCATGCTATCCGCCGATACCAACCCTATGCAGACTCAACTCGACGTGATCAGCGGCCACGCCAGGCTTCTGCTGCCGCCGCCAAAGTCGCCGGAACTGAACCCGGACGAACACAACCGGCACCATCTTCGCCAGACGCGTCTCTCCAAATGGCTCTGCGAAGGCTACACTGGCATCTGCAACGCCTGCTGTGAGGCGTCGAACAAGCTCATCGCCGAACCTGGCCGCATCGCATCAATCGGAACCCGCGCCCAGACCTTTACCGGTCAACATCAATAGCGGTCGGTATTAGTCCTAAGTTCAGATGAGAAAGCGGACGCGACAAAGCTATTCATAAGTCGAAGCCCGGCATTGGAACGACGCCTAACCCCTAAACTCCGCCGTCCTTTGCCCGCTCCTTGCGTTTGCGCTCGTTCGGGTCGAGCCAGCGTTTACGCATGCGGATGGATTCGGGCGTGACTTCTACGAGCTCGTCGTCTTCGATATAGGCCAGCGACTTTTCCAGCGTCATTTGCATGTGCGGGCTCAGCGCCGTCGATTCGTCTTTGCCGGCAGCGCGGACGTTGGTGAGTTTTTTATTTTCGATGACGTTGACGACCAGGTCGTTGTCCTTGGCGTGCTGGCCGATGATCATGCCTTCATACACTGTCGTGCCGCCGGGGATCATCAGCCTGCCGCGGTCCTCCAGGTACCACAACGCGTACTGTGTAGCGGTGCCGTTGCCGTTGGAAATCAGCACGCCGTTGCGGCGGCCCTGCACTTCGCCCTTCATCGGGCCGTAGCTATGGAACAGTCGGTTCATCACCGCCGTGCCGCGCGTGTCCGACAACAGCTCGCTCTGGTAGCCGATCAGGCCGCGCGTCGGCGCCTTGAATACCAGCCGCTGCCGTCCGCCGCCGGACGACCGCATCTCCAGCAGCTCGCCGCGGCGCTCGGACATTTTCTGCACAACGATGCCGGCGAAGTCCTCGTCGACGTCGATGATGACTTCTTCCAGCGGCTCCAGCCGCTCGCCGGTCGCCGCGTCGGTCTGGAACACCACTTTTGGCCGCGACACGGTGAGCTCAAAGCCCTCGCGGCGCATGGTTTCAATCAGGATGGCCAATTGCAATTCGCCGCGGCCCGCCACCGAGAAGGAATCCGTTTCGCCTTCCAGGTCGGCGATGCGCAGCGCGACGTTGCCTTCCGCCTCGCGCATCAGTCGCTCGCGGATGACGCGGCTCTGCACCTTGTCGCCCTCCTGGCCGGCATAGGGGCCGTCATTGATGCGGAAAGTCATCGAAAGGGTAGGCGGATCAACCGGCTGCGAGTCGATCGGCGTTTCTACTTCGATGGCGCAAATGGTGTCGGCGACTGTGGCATTGGCGATGCCGGCGATGGCGACAATGTCGCCCGCTTCGCAGATGTCGACGGGCTGGCGTTCGAGCCCGCGGAACGCCAGCACCTTGGCGGCGCGGCCGGTTTCCAAAAGCTTGCCGTCGCGCGACAGCGCCTTGATCGGCATGTTCGGCTTGATCGAGCCCGAGCTGATGCGGCCGGTCAGGATACGTCCGAGATAGGGATCAACTTCCAGCGTGGTGGCGAGCAGGCGGAACGGACCCGGCTCAACGGTTGGCGGCGGCACGTGCTTCAGCACGAGATCAAATAGTGGCGCCATGCCTTCCTGCGGGCCGGTCGGCAGGCTCGCCATCCAGCCATCGCGGCCAGAGCCATAAAGCACCGGGAAATCCAGCTGCTTTTCGTCGGCGTCAAGATTGGCGAACAGGTCGAAAATCTCGTCGAGCACGTCGTTGTGACGTTCGTCCGGGCGGTCGATCTTGTTGATTGCCACGATCGGCCGTAAACCCCGCTTCAGCGCCTTGGAAACCACAAACTTGGTTTGCGGCAGCGGCCCTTCCGATGCGTCGACCAGCACGATGGCGCCATCAACCATATTGAGAATACGCTCGACCTCGCCGCCGAAATCGGCGTGACCCGGCGTATCAACGATGTTGATGCGCGTGTTCTTCCACACCAGTGATGTGCACTTGGCGAGAATGGTGATGCCGCGCTCACGCTCCAGATCATTGGAGTCCATGGCGCGCTCGACCACCCGCTGGTTGTCGCGGAAAGCGCCAGTTTGCTTCAACAGCACGTCGATCAGCGTCGTCTTGCCGTGGTCGACGTGGGCAATGATTGCGATATTGCGCAGCTCCATGGTGGCGCTCGCGCTCCTTGAGTTCGTGTTGCGGTGCGGTAGATTTGCCGGAGGCCTAGCACAGGCTGGGCGGGGATGTCACGAATTGTGCTGACGGCGCGATTTAGTGACCGCGCCAGGCTTTGCGGTTGTCAGCCGACCCCGTTAGTACACAGCCACGCAATCGCCAATAGGAGCCCCCCAATGGCCTACAAAGCGTCACCGCGGCCGACATTCTCCGGGCCTACGCACATTCCCTATGCACAAGTGACGCGACATATCTGGGGCGATGCCGAGGCCGGAATGGTTGATGACTGGATCTATGTTTCCAGCGACAAGATCCATCAGCTGGTGTTTGGTTTGGCGCCGGGCGGAGCGTTCCGGCACTCCGAGGGTTATCGCACGGTGTTTGGCGCCGACGAGGTGCTGTATGTGCTGAGCGGCACCTATGTCAGCGCTAATCCGGAAACTGGCGAAGTGCACCGCGCCGAGGCGGGCGAGGCGATCTTCTTCCGCAAGGATACGTGGCATCACGGCTTTAATGCCTCGACCGAGCCGTTGCGCGTGCTCGAGTTCTTCGCCCCGCCGCCATCCACCGGCACATCGGGGGCCTATGCCAAGACCAAGCCGTATGTGTCTGCATCCAAATATGCCCAGGATCAGTGGCTGGGAAAGCTGCCGATGGAGACGACGGCGCTGCGCGCAACGCAGACCATGCGTGTGCTGCGCAACGCCGATGTCGTCTGGCGGATGGAGGGCAGCCGCCAGCAAGCGCTGATCGGGCTGTATTGCGCCACGGAACATCTGACAGTCGGCAAGCTGTGTCTGTTGCCAGGGCAGGAAACTGAACTGGAAACCCATGGCGGCGACGAGAGCCTGTATGTGCTGAAGGGCGAGGCGCGCATTCATACGCCGGAGGCCGATGGCCAGCGCTGGTTTGAACTGAATGAACGCGACGGCTTTTACATACCGCAAGGCCAGCCGCATCGCTATTGCAACCTCTCGGCAGCGCCGGTTGAACTGCTGTTCGGTGTCGCGCCGAAGTATCGCTGAGGCGTGCTGTCCGTGAGTGAAACAACGTCCCTTTGGGCACTCGGCATCGACTTCGGCGGCACCAAGACGGCGCTGGCGGCCGTGTCGTTCCCGGACTTGCGCATCGTGCGCCGGGCAACGCTCGTGACACCGCATCGTGCGGGCGATACGTTCTTGTCAATCATTGAAGACCAAGCCCGGCAGCTCATCGCTGGTGTCACCGTTGAGCACGGACCATGCTCGGCGATCGGGCTCGGCGTGTGTGAACTGGTTGATCGCGCAGGTACCTTGCGAAGCGCCGTCACAGTTGACTGGACTGGCTTGGTGATGGCTGAACGGTTCTCGGGTCTAGCGCCCGTGGTTATCGAATCGGACGTGCGGGCCGCCGCTCTTGCCGAAGCCTATGCTGGCGCCGGCGCGACGCTTGATGCCTTCCTCTATGTCAACATCGGCACCGGCTTGAGCAGTGCCTGGGTTGTTGGCGGCGTGCCGTGGCCGGGCCGGCATGGTAACGCCATCCTGCTCGGTTCCAGTTCGTTGATGGCGGCAGGTGAACCAACGGTCGAAGCCTTGGCGAGCGGCGCTGGCCTCGCGGCCTGCTATGCCGGGTTAACCGGTCAAGCGCCCATTACGGCACAGGAAGTGCTTGCCCGGGCTGGCAGCGGTGAAAACGCAGCGGTCGCGATCATGCAGCACGGCGCGAAGGCGCTTGGCACGGCGCTCGCATTCGCCATCAACCTGCTGGATCCGGATGCGGTGATCTTCGGCGGTGGCATGGTCGGCGGGCAACAGCACTATGCAACTGAGATCGAGGCAGCGACGCGAACCCGCATCTATGCCACCGCATCACGTGATGTGCCTATCCTTCGGTCACACTTCGCTGGTGACGCCGCCGTCATTGGTGCAGCGCTCAAGGCCTATCAGTCGTTGGGCTTGAGCCCCCTGAAGCCGGTCGCGAGCACGTAGAGCTCGGACGAGTCGGCGCGGCTGGCGCCGGGCTTGACGTGCTTGACCGTGCGGAAGTCACGCTTCATCAGGGTCAGCAGTTCGCCCTCGGAGCCGCCTTGCAGGACCTTGCACAGGAAGAAGCCGCCAGGATTGAGTACGCGCGCCGAGAACAGCAGCGCTGCCTCGCACAAATCCATGATGCGCAAATGGTCGGTCATCTTGTGGCCAGTGGCGGGAGCGGCCATGTCCGAAAGTACGCCATCAACACGGCCGCCGATGATGTCCTCGATCTTGGCTTCGGCGCCTTCGCTGAGGAAATCGAGCACCATGATAGTGACGCCGGGAATCTGTTCGACCGGCGTCAGGTCCACGGCAACCACGCGGCCCACTTTGCTGCTGCCGCCGCCATCGCTGGCGGCTTCCTGGCCAACCGCCCGCACGCGCTCGGCGGCCACTTGCGACCAGCCGCCGGGTGCGGCGCCCAAATCGAGAATGCGCATGCCTGGCCGCAGTAGCCGCGCCTTGTCGTCGATCTGCGCCAGTTTAAAGGCGGCGCGCGATCGATAGCCCTGCGACTTGGCGGCGGCGACATAGGGGTCATTCAACTGCCGCTCAAGCCAGCGCTGTTGCGACACAGTGCGGCCGGTCGCGGTCTTTAGGCGTTGCTTCATGGCGCGCGGCGCCATTGTGCCGGTGCGTGGCGAGGCGGATTTGCCCGCGACTTTGACTGGTGGTTTCGTCATCGCCGGCCTGGTCCCCTTGGCCGCTGATGCCGGGCACGGTGCAGGCCGTCCTCGCTCATCAACAGTGATAATATACCTTCACGCAAACCGCGGTCGGCAACGCGTAACCGCTCGCACGGCCATTGCAGCATCATCGCGTCAAGAATGGCGCAGCCTGCCAGCACCAGATCAGCGCGCTCGGGGCCGATACAGGGTTGGGCGACACGCTCTTCATAGCTCGATGCGATCAGCGCCTGTGATACCCGTCGCACGTCATCAGCAGCTAGCCAGCAGCCATCGACGCGCCCACGATCGTAAACCTTGAGACCGAGATGGATGCCGGCCACCGTCGTTACCGTGCCGGAGGTGCCCAACAGATGCGCATTGGTCTGGCGCATGCGTGCGGCGATGCCGTTGCGCCGCTCGAAGTCGCTGAGCATCCCGGTGACATGCGCAACCATGCCCTGATAGGCTTCCGGCGTGACACGTTTGCCGCCAAACTGTTCCGACAGGGTAACGACGCCGACGGGCAGCGAAACCCAGTCGGCAACGTGGCGTTCCGGCTCCTCGTTCCAATCGTTGGCAGCGGTTGGTGCGGCTTCGGCGTCGATACCGTCGAGCCAGATGATTTCCGAAGAACCGCCACCGATATCGAACACCAGCGCCGTCTCGCTGTGCCGGTCGATCAAGGAAACGCAGCCGGCCAGCGCCAACCGCGCCTCGGTTTCGGGCCGCAAGATCTCCAGTTCGATGCCAACCTGGTCACGCACGCGCTGCAGGAACTCAGCGCCATTGCCGGCGGCGCGGCAGGCTTCTGTCGCCACCAATCGTGACCGGGAGACGCCGCGCCGCTGCATTTTGTCAGCGCAGATCTTCAGCGCCTCGATCGTGCGCGACATCGCCAGTTCCGACAACATGCCAGACTGGCCAATGCCTTCGCCAAGCCGGATGATGCGCGAGAATGCATCGATGACGACAAAGCCGCGCCGCGACGGCCGCGCCACTAGCAGCCGGCAGTTATTGGTGCCGAGATCAAGCGCCGCATAGACGTGATTGTTGCGCTGACTTGACAACACATACGCCCCTGCGGCCTCGCGACCGCTGGGTTGACCGAGAGAATCTTGCGGGCGAGGTAAAGCTAGCCGCGCGGATGCAGCGGCTTCCACATCCCCGGCGCCGTTCTCCGCACCCGCATTGGCCGCACCCGCCTTGGGTGCAATCGCTTCCAGCTCAGGCGGCGTTCGGGCAGGGTGAACAGGATCGTTCGACCGCTGCACGTTTCGTCCTTGTCAGGCAGTCCGGCGCCCATGCGTCGTTCGTGCCGCGCTCACCGCAAGCGCGTGCGCCGTGCCAATGCCGGGCCGGTCACGTTCATTCACTGAGGTCAGCGTAGCAGGTTTCGCCAGCCACGCAAAAGCCGTGTGCAAGGGGGGCGTTCGCAAGGCGGGCTAGGCCACTGGCCGCAATCCGCTGGTCACCGGACCGTGCTGGAGTTTTGCCGATTGCAGACGGCGGCATACTCGATGCGCTTCCCGGGAATGGCGGATTGCGGCTAATGGCCTAATCCGCCCTAGATCAATCGCGTCGCTAGTTCTGCGCGATGACGAAGGCGCT
>JANNSA010000093.1:0-2238 GCA_031402115.1 Hyphomicrobiaceae bacterium
TGGCAGAAGCTGCTCTCGCCATGATCGTGCGCATCCAGGCCTCTGGCGCATCGTTCCTCGGCGCCGGCAAATACTATCTGCACGACAAGCTGGCGGAGACTGGTGCAACGGCTGAGCCTTCACCGGACGGCCTGGGCCGGCTGCTCAAACCAAAGACCGATGAACGGGTCTGGCTTACCGACACGCGCAACTGCCTCAACACCGATCCCGAACGGGCGCTCGAAGAGATGTGGCGCACCGCCGATGATCAGGCCTACCTCAAGATGCAGGCCGGCGTGAAACGTGGTGGCCGGGTCTGCGACGAGCCCGTCAAGACGCTGTCGCTGTCCTGGCACAAGGATGACAACCCAACGCCCGAACACATGATCACATCTGCCGATGCCTTCCTAAAGCACATGGGCTGGGATGGCCATCAGGCCGTGCTGGTCGGCCATAACGATACCGAGCACCGTCACATCCATATCATCCTCAACCGCGTCAACCCCGAGAACGGCCGCACGATCGACGACTACCGCGAGCAGAAGCGGGCGCAGGTCTGGGCGCTGGCCTATGAAAAGCAACAGGAGAACGTGCGCTGCGAGGAGCGGGAATTGCGGGCTGCCAAGCGCGAAAAACGGTCGCCCGAACTTGAAGTAGGGAAGGCCGCCGCAAATGCGGCAGGCCAGCAGATCGATAACCGGCAAAAGCCTCCTACGCCCGCCAATGATCACCTGCCGCACAACGTCATCATGATTTCGCGCCCGCATGAGCGGGCGTTCAACGAGCGGGAACAGATGCGTGAAGCATCGGACCGTGACCGCCGCGCGGAACTTAAAGCCGAGCAGCGCGCCGAACGCGAGGCGTTCTTCAAGGAAGGTGCCAAAGAATTCAAAGCGCTGCGCCACGCCGTCTATGACGAAGTGCGCAAGGAATACGCACCCGAATGGCGGCAACTCTACAAGGACAGCGAAGTTGCCTCGCGGTCGGCCGAAGCCTGGTCGGCAAGCTCGGTCGCACGGGCATTGTATTTCGCCAAGGAGGGCAGGTGGGAAGATGCAGCCAATGCGTTCGAAAATCGTGACAGCGTCCGCGATGCCGTCTGTGAACAAATCGCCGATCGCAAAGCAGATCTGAAAGCACACCAGACCGAACAATTGCGCGAGCGCCAGCGTGACGCTTGCGATGTCCTACGCGAAAGCCGCGATGTCCAGTATCAGGAGTTGCTGCTGCGCCAGCGCTATGAACGAGGTGTTCTCGGCGCAGGTGCCAGCCCTGAAAAAACTGAGAGAACAGCATCAGAAACGCAGACGCCAGCCAATCAGAACCAGATATCAACGCCGCCAGCCGCTCCGGCCCTCGCGACAACACCGAACGAATTTTCAACGGCCGCACCCTCGCCCATCGAGCGGGGTCAAGCGGCGCTGATGCAGGACATGTTCGCTGCGATCGACACAGCGCTCCCCGCGGAGAACGGCGCCGGCTTCCGTACGCCAGAAGTCCCAACCGCCTCTGCGCCAGCCGTATCCCACCAGCTGACGGATCTGGCGGCCAGTGCCATCGGCAGTGCCGCAAGCTACCTCGCTGACCAGTTGGGTGAGTTGTTCGCACCGACGCCGCCCGAAGTGCGCGAAGCGCAAGCGAAGGCCGACGCCAAACGGGAAACCGAAAAACCGCATGTCGATGACAAGTCCGCTATCTATGACAAGATCATCGATGCGGCTGTGCGCAGCATCGAAGCCGACCGTGCAGCGGGCCAGGACGAGACCTACTGGAAAGAGCGCGATCGTGGCAAAGGCTGGGAACGGGACCAGTAACGGGACCCCTGGAATGGCTGAGCCAGGCGCCCCTTGAAAACCGCAAAGCCGATCGACTGATCATGTTCTCCGCGCCGGTCGCCGTCCGCAACCTGCAGATGGCCGAGCGCGATGTACTGCGTGCCGGATTGAGTGCCGACGTTGCCGCGCGCAAGCGCGCCGTCAGCGCGCAGTTCACGGCTTTGCATGCGGCAGCCGAACAGCAGATCATCGCCCATGTACGGGGCAAGATCGCGTTGATCGATCCAGCCCTGTCACCGGCGGCGCGGCGCGCGGCGATCGAACAATTGATGGCCGAGCAGGCCGCAGCCTTGCTTCAGCTGAGACAGGATATCAAGCAGCAGCGCCGTCAGGCGCACCGCGCGATCAGTGCCGGTCAGCGCCGTAAATTCAGGAAGCGTAGGCACGCGCTCGTTGCGGGTCACGCAATGGAGCGGGATGAAGC
>JANNSA010000094.1:0-9552 GCA_031402115.1 Hyphomicrobiaceae bacterium
CTCGCTGGCCGACGACATCGCCGAACTGGCGGCGGCCGGCAAGCAGATCGTGCTGGTGTCTTCCGGCGCCATCGCACTGGGTCGTGGCCGGCTCGGGCTGCCCAAAGGACCGCTGGAACTGCAACAGAGCCAGGCAGCGGCGGCGGCTGGCCAAATCACGCTGGCGCAGATTTATCAGGACCTGTTCGCGGCACGCGGTCTGGTTGCCGCGCAGGTGTTGCTGACGCTCGGCGACACGGAAGAGCGGCGGCGCTATCTGAATGCCCGCAACACCATTGAAACCCTGATCGAGCTGAAAGCGATCACCGTCGTCAACGAGAATGACACGGTTGCCACCAGCGAAATCCGCTATGGCGACAATGACCGGTTGGCCGCTCGCGTCGCGTCGATGGCGAGCGCTGATTGCCTGGTGCTGTTGTCGGATATCGATGGGCTCTACACCGCGCCGCCGGCCACGGATCCCAACGCGCTATTCGTGCCGGAGGTGACGGAGATTACGCCAGCCATTGAAGCTATGGCGGGTGATGCGGGCACGGAACTGTCGCGCGGCGGCATGGTCACCAAGATCGCGGCGGCGCGAATCGCCACCGGCTCCGGCACGCATATGGTGATTACCTCGGGCAAGCGGCTGCACCCATTGCGGGCGCTGGCGGCAGGTGAGCGCGCCACCTGGTTCCTTGCCAAGTCCGATCCCCTGACGGCGCGCAAGCGCTGGATCGCCGGCATGCTCGATCCAGCCGGCGCGCTGGTTATCGATGCCGGCGCGGTGGCGGCACTGGAGGCCGGCAAGAGTTTGCTGCCGGCCGGCGTCCGGGCTGTAGAAGGCGCGTTCGAGCGTGGCGACGCCGTCATCATCCGCGCCGCAGATGGCCACCAACTTGGCCGGGGCCTGACGGCTTATGCGCGCGCCGACGCCGAGCGCATCATGGGCCGCAAGAGTAGCGAGATCGTCGGGCTGCTGGGCTATGCTGGCCGCGCCGAGATCGTGCACCGCGATGACATGGCACTGGCGCGCAACGCCCGGACATGAGGACGAGAGCAATGCTGGTTGCTGATGCGCGGGGCTTATTGCGGAATTTGTTTGACGCGGCCGTCGCAGCCGCCGATCCGGCCATGGTGATGCCCGCTGCGCTGCCGCAGCGCCCGCCGAACGGCCGCACAATTGTGGTTGGCGCCGGCAAGGCGTCTGCCGCCATGGCTGCCGCGCTGGAGGCGCATTGGGATGCACCGTTGTCGGGGCTGATCGTGACCCGCGATGGCCACGGCGCGCTGTGCCGCCACGTGGAAATCGTCGAAGCATCGCACCCGGTGCCGGATGACCGCGGCAATGCCGCTGCCGGGCAGATGCTGGCAATGCTGCATGGCCTGACACCGGACGATCTGGTGATCGCGCTGATCTCGGGCGGCGGTTCGGCGCTGTTGCCGCTGCCGCCAGCCGGCGTCACTCTGGATGATAAGCGCGCTGTCAACCGCGCCTTGCTTGCCTCCGGCGCGCCAATCGCGGCAATGAACTGCGTGCGCAAGCATGTGTCGCGGATCAAGGGCGGACGGCTGGCGGCGGCGGCTTGGCCAGCGCCGGTCGTGACGCTGGTAATCTCCGACATACCGGGCGACAATCCGGCCCTGGTCGCCTCCGGGCCGACTTTGCCTGATGCCACCACCCGCAGCGATGCGCTTGCTATCATTGCGCGTCATGGCATGGCTCTGCCGGCATCCGTGATGGCGCACCTGGCGACATCAGCCGCTGATGCGCCGTTGCCGGACGATCCGCGCTTTGCCCGCAATGCAACGCGGCTGATTGCTTCTGCGGGACTGTCGCTGCGGGCAGCGGCTGCGGTGGCGCGGCAGGCGGGCATCACGCCGCTGATCCTGGCCGACGACATCGAGGGCGAGGCGCGCATGGTTGGCGCCAAGCACGCCCGGCTGGTGCGTGAGCGGCCGCGCGATGGTGCGCCGCTGGTCATGCTGTCAGGCGGCGAAACCAGCGTCACCGTGCGCGATCCGAATTCCGGCGGGCGCGGTGGCCGTAACCAGGAATACCTGCTGGCATTCGCGCAAGGCATCGCCGGGCTTGCTGATATCGAAGCCCTGGCGGCCGACACCGACGGCATTGACGGCACTGAGTCCAACGCCGGCGCCTTCGCTAACGGCCAGACGATTGCGCGGTTGCAGGCCATGGGCCTCAACGCCGCCATGCTGATCGAGCGCAACGACGCCTACACCGCTTTTGCCGCGCTCGGCGACCTGCTGGTGACCGGCCCGACGCGTACCAACATCAACGATTTCCGCGCCATCCTGATCGGCTGAGTTTGAAGGAGTTTGTTATGCCAAAGACCCTCGCGGCAGCCATGACCGCAACTGCGGTGCTGCCAACTGATGCGAGCGCTGCAAGCTTGGTTGGCCGGGTCTGGCATCCGGGCGAGGAAGGACCGGCGGTGGTCGTGGTGCGCGAAGGTCGGGTTTTCGACATCACGCGCCAGTTTGCGACGGTGCGGGATCTGTGCGAGCACGCCGAGCCGGCCAAATTCGTGCACGCGCTGCAAGGCACGCCACTCGGGCCGCTGGATGCCATTCTCGCCAACACGCCGGTTGATGGCCGCGACCGGACCAAGCCCTGGCTGCTTGCCCCGCTTGACTTGCAGGTGATCAAGGCAGCCGGCGTCACCTTTGCCATCTCGATGCTGGAGCGCGTCATCGAGGAGCGGGCCAAGGGCGATCCGCAAACGGCAGCCAGCATCCGCGCCGAGGTGACGCGGCTGGTCGGCAATGATCTGCGCGCCCTGAAGCCCGGCTCGCCCGCCGCCGCCGCGCTCAAGCAATCACTGATCGAACGGGGCATGTGGTCGCAATATCTGGAGGTTGGCATCGGCCCGGATGCCGAGGTGTTCACCAAGGCACCCGTGCTGTCAGCGGTCGGCACCGGCTCTGACGCGGGTTTGAATCCGGTTTCCACCTGGAACAACCCTGAGCCGGAAGTGGTGCTGTTTGTCAGCTCAACGGGTCGCATCGTTGGCGCGACGCTGGGCAACGACGTCAACCTGCGCGATGTCGAAGGCCGCTCGGCGCTGCTATTGGCAAAAGCCAAGGACAACAACGCGTCGGCCGCGATCGGTCCGTTCCTCAGGCTGTTCGACGATGGCTTTTCGCTCGACGACGTGCGCGCCATGCAGGTGTCGCTGACCATTGCTGGCGAGGACGGCTATGCCCTGAAGGGGGCGTCGCGCATGGCCGAGATCAGCCGTGATCCTGCTGACATCGCGGCGCAAACAGTGAACGCGCACCACCAGTACCCGGACGGTTTCGTGCTCTATCTCGGCACATTGTTCGCGCCCGTGGAAGACCGCGACACGCCCGGCCAGGGCTTCACCCACAAGGCCGGCGACATTGTCACCGTGGCCTCCGCCCAGCTCGGCGCGCTGACCAACCGCATGCGCCCGACCAACGCCTGCGAGCCTTGGACCTTCAGCGCCAGCCATTTGATGCGCAACCTCGCCCGGCGTGGCTTGCTGGTCTAGCCGTGGGCGTCTACCGCAGCAGCAGCAGCGGGCAGTCGAGGGCGGTGACCAGCGCCGTGAGGTTGGCGCCATCGGCCGCGTCCCAGCTCGCGAGCACTAGGCCGGCGTCGAGGCGGCGGGTCGTTTCGGCGACCATGCCAGAGCCTTGCCGGGCTTCAACCGCCAGGATGCGGACGGTCGTGTCATAGCCCGTAGCGATGCGGGCGGCGGTGGTGAGGAGCGCGGTTTCGGCGCGGTCGAGGCCAAGGGTGAGAATGATCAGGTCGCGGCCGTCGGGGTCCTGCAACCCAGCGGCGGCTTCCATCAGGCGATTAATGCCGGGCGTTGCCGCAACGAGTACGACGATCGGGCCTTCCGACTGCCAGGCATGCGGGCCGCACACCAGCACCGCCGATACCTGACCTTCGCTATGCAGGCGCGGCAGCAAAGCCGTTTCTGCCAGACCATAGGGTTCCGTCAGGGCGATCAAGGCATGGCGGGCGCAGACGCCTGCCAGCGCCTGATCGGGATCGCCGCGCACCACATCGCATTGCATCGGAACGCCCGCTTCGGCGGCGCGGCGCAACAGATCGCGACGCAACGCCGTGGATGCCAAATTCATGTCCGTCTCAAGCCGGGCGAATGTCATGACCGCTGGCCGGCGGCCACCAATCGTCACTTCGCGGGCGCACGGCAGGGCCGCCAGCGACAACAGCCCCTCGTCTTCCACATAGTGCCCGCGCACGTCGACTTCGAGCGACCGCGCCACGGCAATCGCCGCCGCCAGCGCGGCATCCGAGGGCCGTCCGGCACGCACATGGATGACAACGGATGTGGCCCAGCCAGCAGCCTCGCTGGATGTCTTATCATCACCTGCATCTGCTGCACCTTGGTCATCGTCCAGAGCTGGCTCGCTCATGCCACCGGCCTCTCTTTGCTGAAGCTGCCGCCGCTATAGGTGCGCGTTGCTTCAGCGAAGGCACGCAAGCGATCTTCCACGAGACGATTGATACTGTCCTTCGGGAACAGACCGTCCTTGCCGCGCTCACCGGGCGTCACGCCCGTCAGGATTTCCAAGCCCTGATCGATCGACTCAACCGCGTGGATCGTGAACAGGCCGGCGCGCACGGCTTCGACGACATCCTCACGCAGCATCAGGTGCTGAATGTTCGACTTCGGCACCATTACGCCATGCGTGCCATCAAGGCCGCGCTGCCGGCAGATGTCAAAGAAGCCTTCGATCTTCTGGTTGACGCCGCCAATGGCCTGCACTTCGCCATGCTGGTTGACTGAGCCAGTAACGGCAAAGCACTGCTTGACCGGCACGCCGGACAGCGCCGACAGCAGCGCATAAAGCTCAGTTGACGAGGCGCTGTCGCCATCAACGCCGCCATAGGATTGCTCGAAGCTGAGGCTCGCCGACAAGGCCAAAGGCACGTCCGGGGCGTAGCGGCCAGCGAGGAACCCCCAGAGGATCATCACGCCCTTGCTGTGCGACGGTCCGCCCATGTCGGATTCGCGCTCGATGTCCATCACCCGGCCCGAGCCGAGCCGCACCCGCGCGGTGATCCGGCTCGGCCGGCCAAAGGCGAAATTGCCGAGCGACAGCACCGACAGGCCGTTGATCTGGCCAACCTTGGCACCGGCCGTATCGAGCAGGATGATCTCGCGCGCGAAACTCTCCTCGGTCTTGTCGCGGGCGCGGTCGGCGCGCTCCGTCTGCTCGTCGATGGCGCGGTGCACATCGGCGCGGGTGATCATCGCCCGGCCGGCTTCGCTAGTGTAGTGATCCGCCTCGCGCACAATGTCGGCGAGCTTGCCGATCTCGATGGTCAGTTTCTCGCTGTCTTCGGCCAATCGCGAGCCTTCCTCGATCAGCCGCGCGACGCCGGCCGCGTCTACGGGCTTTAGCCCGTGCAACTCACAAATGGAGGCAATCAGCCGGCCGTATTGCAGATGGTTGGCGTCGACATGATCGATGGTGTCGTCGAAGTCAGCTTGCACCTTGAACAGGCGCGGGAAATCCGGCTCGTGCTGGGTCAGCAGATAGTACAGACGGGCATCACCGAACAGGATGACCTTGATGGCGAGCGGAATCGGGTCCGGCGTCAGCGAGCGGGTGCTGACCATGCCAACCGCTTCGGCCGGCGTCTCGATCTCAATTTTGCGCGACTTCAGCGCGCGCTTCAGCGCTTCCCAGGCGAACGGGCTGGTCAGCAGCTTGCGCGCATCAATCAGCAGATAGCCGCCATTGGCCTGATGCAGCGAGCCCGGCTTGATCAGCAGAAAGTCGGTGACCAGCGCGCCCATCTGCGCGATGTGCTCGACGCGGCCCATCAGATTGCCATGCGTCGGGTTATCCTCCTCGATCACTGGCGCGCCCGGCCCGTGCTTGCCGTTGGCGACCATGACGTTGACGAGGTAGCGCCGGAAACGCGCGTCGCGGCTGGTCTCCACCGCACGGTTGACCATCTGCTCCTGTTCTTCGCCCGGCGTCACGAAGATCGCGACATTGCGGATCAGGTCAGCCTTGACCGCCGCGAGATGCTCAACAACCTCCGGCAGGCTGGCGAAGCTCTGCTCGACCTCGGCGATGACGTCGCGCATGGCGCTTTCGGCGACTTGCTCGTTGAGCGCCTGGACACGGGTGCGGTGTTCCTTCTGCACGCGCGGCATCTGCTCAAGGATCGCCGATAGCTCCTTCTGCAGCGTCTCGATCTTGGCTTCGATCTCCTTGCGGGCAGCTTCCTCCAGGCCTTCATAAATCTCCGGCTTGATGACCTTGCCGTCCTGCAACGGGGCCATGGCAAAGCCCGTCGGTGTGCGCAGCACGGCGATGCCATCGCCCTTGGCCTTCTCGCTGAAGACGTCGAGCGCCTTTTCCTGCTGGCCGCGGAATTCCTCGTCGATGGCGCGGCTGCGCAGCTGGTAGTCCTCGCCCTCGAACAGGGCCAGCACCGTCACCTTCAACTCGTCGATCGCCGCCAGCATCGCCTTGGCGAACGGCTCGGCCTGGCCTTGCGGCAAAGCGATGGCTCGCGGCTTGTCAGCATCTTTGAAATTGTTGACATAAACCCAATCAGACGGTGACGGTTCGGCTTTCACCCGGGTGTCAAGAAAGGCCTGCACGGCGGTGCTCTTGCCGGATTCGGGCGGCCCGACGACGAACAGATTGAAGTCCGGCTGCTTAATGCTGACGCCGAACTGGATCGCCTTTTGCGCCCGCTCCTGGCCGATCAGACCGTGCACCGGATCGAGCTCGGCAGTCGATTGAAAGCCGAGCCGCGCCGGATCGACGGTGCGCCGCAGGCGTTCCACGGCAACGACGCTGCGCCGGCCATTGCCAGCACCCTCGCCATTGCCGCGTTTGAAGAACCGGAAGACCTTGTTCAGACTGCTGCTGCGCGACATCCAGTTCCTCGGGGTAAGGCATTTCGCTGGCACCTTAGAAGACCCGGGCCACAATCGCAAAGCTGCTGGTGCCCGCTACAGCGCGTGCCGTGCAATGCTGGGCTTCGCGAGGGCTCAGGCCAGCCTGCAAGTGCAATCTCCAGCATCAGACAGCGCAATTGAGACGGGCGTTAAGCTGGTCTTCACCCTAACGGGGGCAAGCTCAGGGCTGTTGTTTGTACCTGTAGTCTCGCGTTCGGAGTATCCATGCGTAAGCGTTTGCCGGCCTTGTTGGCCGGCGTGACTGCGTGCCTGCTGGTCACCCTCTCTGCCGCGACGGCGGATGAGTCTGGCGCACGCCTGCCGTCGAATGCCGATTGGCGGCCGACCGTAGAAGCGGCGCCGATGCCGTTGGCGCCTGCACCGGGCATAGAAATCTTGCGCGCCGGGCTCGGGCCAGACGATCCAGTCGCGGTGCTCGAAGCCGTGCAACGGGCCCTCGACGAAGTCGCCGATGGTGCCGCCTATGTCTGGCACCGGCAAACCGGCCCATTATGGGGCGTCGTGCGCCCGCTCATGTCGTTTCGCGGCAGTGGCGGCGAACCCTGCCGCCGGCTGCATCTCGCTTTGTCGCTTGGCGAACATACCCAAGCCACCGAGATCGTAGCCTGCCGCGCGCCGGACCGCCGCTGGTGGCTGACAGGGTGACGCTGCCAGCAAAGGGCGGAATACGGCCATCGGGCCGCGTTCCGCCCGGCAGTTCAACCTTCGGCCGTCAATGTCTCTTGCACTTTCGGGCGAGCGCCAATGCGAGCCTGAAACTTGGCGACATTGGCATAGGCATTGGTGTCGACGCCGACATATTGGCCCCAACCCAGAACGGTGAACGCATAGGCGTCGGCGGCAGTGAATTGAGTGCCCATCAGATAGTCGTGCTTGGCAAAGTGGGTATCAAGATAGGCGAGCTGTGTTGCGAGTTTGGCTTTGATTACGTCGCCTGACTTGGCCGCCAACTCCTTGTTGAACAGGCCGCTGAAGCCCTTATGCACTTCGGTCGAGATGTAGTTGAGCCATTCGTTCTGGCGATAGCGATCCATTGTGCCGGCCGCTGGCATCATGGCATTGCCGGCCTTGTCGCCGATGTACTGAACAATCGCGGCGCCTTCCGTCAGCACCGAACCATCATCGAGTTCAAGCGCGGGCACGGCGCCCTTCGGGTTGATGGCGTAATAGTCGGCGCCGGCCTCGGTCTTGTGCGTCGCAAGGCTGACCTTCACGGCTTCGAAGGGCGTGCCGGTTTCTCGCAACAGGATGTGGGGTGACAGCGAGCAGGTGCCGGGCGAGTAATACAGTTTCATGGTCGATGGTACTCCAGAATGAGCGGAAGGGGAGCGGCGGACGATGCGCCGCGTCAAGGCATGTTTCAGATCGGCGATGCATCATCTATACTGTCGCAGCAGAGAGATAGGAATAGATGCATGCAATTGCAAGTATCTGCTGATGCTGAACTCCAATTGCGGCCGACCGCCAACGCGGTCCGAGCCTGGACGCGGCTGGTCTGGGCCGAACAAGCGATCCTGGCTCGGGTCGAAGAAGACCTGAAGCGCGCCGGCTTTCCGTCCCTGGAATGGTATGACGTGCTGTTGGAACTGGACAAGGCGCCCGACGGTGTGCTGCCGCAAGCCGAAGTGCAGAGCCGCATCCTGCTGGCGCAATACAACCTGTGCCGCCTGATCGACCGGCTGGAACGTGAGGACCTGGTCAACCGCCGCCCGTCGCCTGATGATGGCCGCAGCAACCTGCTTGTGATCACGGCCAAAGGCCGGGAATTGCGGCAGGCGATGTGGCCGGTCTACGCTGCGGCTATTGAAGCGCATTTCGGCTCAAGACTGACCTGCCCTGAAGCCGCCGCCCTCGACGACCTGCTGGCAAAGCTGATGCATGGCTAGCTGACGGCGGCGTCGGATGCGCCGTAGGCTGGGCTGAGCCCTTCGCCAAGCCCAGCACGTACGGGCCGGAGCAGCAAATCGGCTCCGTACCTCACCGCCTAGTTCATCCGTAGCTGCTGGGCGTCGCGAAGGGCTCAGCCCAGCCTACGCAATCAAGCTATCCGCGTAGTCGGCAGGACACGGCAAATATACGATGGTCCACTGATAGTATTATCAGAGTAGAAATTTACTAATACTTGGACTGAACAAAGACAGATCGCAATGACAAGCGTAGTGTCTTGTTACCGGACCCCTTTACCGGAAGTCTTCTCGGGAGCTCGACGGGATGATGGGGTCTGGTGCGATCGCTCGGCTGATTCCATGAGCTGAGGTTGGGTGTGTGTGGCGCTGCCGGGCACTATCGGCAAATCCGGAGTGATGACCGGATTGGCGCGGCGCATGTCGGGAGATCGCGGCCGGGCGGCCAAGCCTCATCATCCATCACCATCACCGCATTGGCCGCCCGGCCTTCCGGCGCAATTCGTTTACTTGCACGTGCAGAGATGCACATACATCTGGTAACTGCTAATTCATCCGCAAACTGGGTTGCGGCCATGTCGGGTGCGAAAGGCCGTCTTCAGGCCGTATCGCACCGATCCAGGCCGTGGCGCCAGCCTCTGGTGCGATACGGCGAAGACGCCTTTCGCACCCTATGCCGCCGGTGGCTGCCAGTTCATCGG
>JANNSA010000095.1:0-2193 GCA_031402115.1 Hyphomicrobiaceae bacterium
GCAGAAAGTGACATCATAGCATGATGTCTTTGCATCATTCAGACGGTTTCGGCGATGTAAATTTCAGGCTGCAGGAAGTGTTGGCCCAGAATATCCGATCCGCCGGACCTGACCGCTGCGGTCATCAGCCCGGTCAGATCACGGCACAAAGCCGCCAGAGGCGTGGATATCACCATCGCCACATAGCGGTCCTGCACGGCGCTGCGCGACTCTGGTGTCAGCTCATTGACCACCAGCGCCACTTCTCCGGGGCTTCGCGCCTCGCGCAGCGCAACAATCGCCCCTTCCATGCCGCCGCCCGCCAGATAGATGCCGCGCAGATCGGGATGGCGGGCCAAAAGATCCAGCGTCGCCTCATAGGTCAGTTGCCGGGTTTCCAGGTTGACCAGGGTATCCAGAACCGTGAACTGCGGCGCAAGTTCACGGATATAGCTGCGAAAACCGGTTTCGCGCAGCTCATGCCCGTGCCAGCGGTAGCCGCCGACGAACACCGCCAGCTTGCCGGGCCGGTGCACCGCAGTGGCCATCATCGCGGCCGCGATCCGCCCAACTTTCAGATTGTTAAGTCCCACGTAATTCTGGCGAATCCCTTGGGCGAAGTCATTCAGAAGCGCGAAACAGGGAATCCCTTCCTGCTTCAGCCCGTCGACCGCCTCGGTCACCTCGTGATGGGTCACAGCCGTCGCCGCGACAGCATCGACCCGCCCGCGCATCCCCAGCATCAGCCTGGCAAAATCGCCGGGTGATTGCGAGCTGGCGTATTCGATGATCACCTCGCCCTTTATCCCCGGGGCATTGCGCACCGCCGCCTTTATCTCGGCGGCAAAGGCCTGATAAAATGCCTGCCGTTCCTTGTGCAGCACAAAGCCGAAACGCATCACCGGCTGATCGGACTGGATGCGCTGCCCGATCAGGGATGCCGCGTGATAGCCGATGGCGCGCGCCGCGTCATAGACCCGGCGCGCCGTCGCTTCGCGCACCTTCAGCCGCCCGTTCAGCACCCGGTCGACGGTGGCGACACTGACCCCGGCCTTTGCCGCCAGATCGGCTATAGTCGGTCGAGCGGCCATCCGATTCTCTCCTGCTTGCCGCGCTGTTATCGGCGAAAATGATAGTTTGTGCAAGTTTTAGATAGATTACCGCAAGAGGCACTTGAGGGAATCTTCGAATGGCGGCATATCACCATCCAACCCTCACGGGAGGCAGCATCATGACACCGACACGACGCGACTACAGCCTTCTTGGCCACGAGGCCGAACTGGCGGTGCAGAACGGGCTTGTCGCCGCAGAATGGTATCACACCGATGTATCGCGCAAGGATATGAAAGAGCTGATGAAACGCTCCGACATGCCGGCGATCCGCGACACGATCATCTATTTTGGCGCGATGATCGTGCTGGCCGGTTTCGCCGTCTGGCTGTGGCCTGGCTGGTGGTCAATTCCGTTCTTTTTGGCCTATGGCGTGCTCTATGGCTCGGCCGGTGATTCACGCTGGCACGAATGCGGCCACGGCACGGCTTTCAAGACGCAATGGATGAACCAGGCGGTCTACCAATTCGCCTGTTTCACCATGATGCGCAATCCCACCACCTGGCGCTGGAGCCATACGCGCCACCATACCGATACCATCATCGTCGGCGCCGACCCCGAGATCGTGCTGATGCGCCCGCCGGTGCTGTTCAAACTGTTTCTCAATTTCTTCGGTATCCTCGACGCTTTCACGGCGATGAAGGAAATGGTCCGCAACGCCTTTGGCAAGCTCGACGCCCAACAGGCGACCTACATCCCCGAAATGGAAATACCAAAGGTGTTTTTCGTCGCCCGGATCTGGTTTGTCATCTACCTCGCCACCATCGCTCTGGCGTTGTGGATGCAGTCGATCCTGCCCCTGATGTTGGTCGGCCTGCCGCGCCTCTATGGTGCCTGGCATCACGTCATGACCGGGGTCATGCAGCATATCGGTCTGGCCGAAGACGTTCTCGACCACCGGCTCAACAGCCGCACCGTCTATATCAACCCGATCAGCCGTTTCATCTATTGGAACATGAATTACCACGTCGAGCACCACATGATCCCCATGGTGCCCTACCACGCGCTGCCGCGGTTGCACGAACTGATCAAACACGACCTGCCCGCGCCGAATACGTCGATCTGGAATGCCTATGCCGAAATCGTCCCGGCGGTGCTGCGGCA
>JANNSA010000096.1:0-12171 GCA_031402115.1 Hyphomicrobiaceae bacterium
GGCGAGCCGGTTGGCACGCGCATCTTTGGCCCGGTCACCCGTGAGCTGCGTGGCAAAAATCACATGAAGATTGTCTCGCTCGCGCCGGAGGTGCTGTGATGTCGATGGCGAAGATCCGCAAGGGTGATCGCGTCGTGGTCCTGGCGGGCCGCGATAAGGGCAAAAAGGGCGAAGTGTTCCAGGTGATGCCGGTCGACGGCCGAGCGCTGGTTCGCGGCGTCAACATGATCCGTAAGCATCAGAAGCAGACCCCGAGCCAAGAGGGCGGCATTATCGCCCGCGAGGCGCCGATTCAGTTGTCGAACCTGGCAGTTGAGGACCCCAAGGATGGGCGCCCGACGCGCGTCGGCTTCAAGGTGATGGAAGACGGCAGCAAGGTTCGCATCGCCAAGCGCTCGGGCGAAGTGATCCCGACGGCGCAGGGGAAGTAAGCCATGGCTAAGCAAGCAAAGACAGATCAGGGCGGCAAGCCCCCTAAGGACGCTAGCAGCAAGGCTGCCAAGGGCGTGAGCCGTGGGTCAAAGGCGGCCAAGGCTGATGCCGGCGACCAGCCGCCGTTCGCAATTGATCCGAACTACAAGCCACGGCTGAAGGTGCATTACGAGCAGGTCGTGCGCAAGGCTCTGACCGAAAAGTTCAGTTATCAGAACACGATGCAGGTGCCGCGTATCGAGAAGATCGTGCTCAACATGGGCGTTGGCGAGGCTGTCAACGACCGCAAGAAGGTGGAGAACGCCGCTGCCGACCTGATGGCGATCGCTGGCCAAAAGCCGGTGATCACCAAGGCGCGCAAGTCGATTGCCGTCTACAAAGTGCGTGAGGGCATGTCGCTTGGCGCGAAGGTGACTTTGCGCTCGAAGCGGATGTACGAATTCCTCGACCGGCTGATCACTATTGCCCTTCCGCGCGTCAAGGATTTCCGTGGACTGAACGCCAAGAGCTTTGACGGCCGCGGCAACTACGCCATGGGCTTGAAAGAGCACATCGTGTTCCCGGAAATTGACTACGACAAGGTCGACACGGTTATTGGCATGGACATCATCGTCTGCACCACGGCGCGCACCGATGACGAAGCGCGTGAGCTCCTGAAGGCATTCAACTTTCCGTTCCGGACTTGAGCGGAGCGAGGGGACCAGACGATGGCCAAGACCAGTTCAGTTGAAAAGAATAACCGCCGCAAGCGGCTGGTGAAGCAGTATGACGGCCGGCGCAAGAAGCTGAAGGCTGTGGTGATGGACAAGTCGCGCCCCGTCGAAGAGCGCTTCGAGGCCACCATCAAGTTGGCGGAAGTGCCGCGCAATTCGGCCAAGGTGCGGGTTCGCAACCGGTGCGATCTGACTGGCCGGGCGCGCGGTTATTATCGCAAGACGCAGTTGTCGCGGATCGCCATGCGCGATCTCGCGGCAGTTGGCCAGATCCCCGGCATGGTCAAGGCCAGCTGGTAAGACTGTCACTGAATACACACCGATGCCCTTGCTGGAAGCTTGAAATCCAGCTCGCGAGGGCCGACGCGAACGAAGGAAGAGGATAGCCGACAATGTCTCTGAATGATCCCTTGGGTGATATGCTGACGCGAATCCGCAACGCGCAGATGCGTAAGCGCCCGAAGGTCGTGACGCCAGCCTCAAAGCTGCGTGAGAACGTGCTCGCGGTGCTGGTCGACGAAGGCTATATCCGCGCCTACACACAGGTCGACAAGGACGGCAAGTCCGAGTTCGAGATCGAACTGAAATACTATAACGGTGAGCCGGTGATCCGGAACATCCGCCGCATTTCGAAGCCGGGCCGCCGGGTCTATTCGGGCGTCTCGGATATCCCCAGCGTCGCCAACGGCTTGGGTGTTGCCATCTTGTCGACGCCCAAGGGCGTGATGTCGGATGCAGCGGCACGTGAGGCCAATGTCGGCGGCGAGGTACTCTGCAGCATCTTCTAGCAGCGGCGCTGATAGCGCCTGCGAAACTGATTTCTGGGCGACCCTGACGGGTTGACCGCCGGTCTTTTCAGGGCCGGACCTAACGAGAGAGACGAACACGATGTCCCGTATCGGTAAGAAGCCGGTGGCCGTTCCCAAGGGTGTGCAAGCCAGCGTTACCGGCCAGACCGTCAAGGTCAAGGGTCCGAAGGGCGAGCTGTCGCTGCAACTGGTCGATGATGTTGCCGTGGCAATGGGTGACGATGGTGTCACCGTCAAGCCGCGCAGCGAAACCAAGCGCGCGCGCTCGATGTGGGGCATGCAGCGCACCCTGGTGCAGAACCTGATGGTCGGCGTCACCGATGGCTTCAAGCGTTCGCTGGAGATCCAGGGCGTTGGTTTCCGCGCCGCCATGAAGGGCAAGGACATTCAGCTCAACCTCGGCTACAGCCACGAGGTCATCTACAAGGTGCCCGACGATATCAAGATTGAGCTGCCGAAGCCGACCGAGATCGTCGTAAGCGGCATCGACAAGCAGAAGGTCGGCCAGGTTTGCGCGGAAATCCGCAAATACCGGCCGCCCGAGCCCTATCAGGGCAAAGGTGTGCGCCTGAAGGGCGAATACGTGTTCCGCAAGGAAGGCAAGAAGAAGTAGGATCGGCCCCGATGCACTCCAAGCTAAATCTCTCGGACAAGCGCAGCGCGCGTGTTCGCCGGCAACTGAAGAAGGTAGCGAATGGCCGTCCGCGGCTGTCCGTACACCGTTCCTCGCAGCATATCTATGCGCAGGTTATCGACGATGCCAAGGGCCATACGGTGGCCGCAGCGTCGACTCTTGAGAAGGACCTGAAGGGGTCGCTTAAGACCGGCGCGGACAAGGCAGCTGCTGCTGCCGTTGGCAAATTAGTAGCCGAGCGCTGCAAGGCGGCGGGCGTCACCGATGTGGTCTTCGACCGCGGTCAGTTTACCTATCACGGACGCATTCAAGCGCTGGCGGATGCCGCGCGTGAAGGCGGGCTCAATTTCTAGTCGATGACAGTCGACTTCTGATCGAAAGGACGACGAGTTTGGCACGGAACCCCAGAGACCGCGGTGATCGCAAGGACAATCGCGAAGATCGCGATAATGAGTTCACCGAGAAGCTGGTCGCCATCAACCGCGTCGCCAAGGTGGTGAAGGGCGGCAAGCGCTTTGGCTTCGCCGCGCTGGTGGTGGTCGGTGACCGCAAGGGTCGCGTCGGCTTCGGCCACGGCAAGGCGCGCGAAGTACCTGAGGCCATCCGCAAGGCGACGGAAGCGGCCAAACGTGCGATGATCCGCGTGCCTTTGCGCGAGGGCCGAACGCTGCATCATGACGTGCGCGGCCGCCATGGCGCTGGCAAGGTTGTGCTGCGCATGGCGGATGCCGGCACGGGTATCATTGCCGGCGGCCCGATGCGCGCCGTGTTTGAATCGCTCGGCGTGCAGGATGTCGTCGCCAAGTCGTTGGGCAGTTCCAATCCCTACAACATGGTGCGCGCGACGTTTGACGCGCTGAAGGCCGAGGATAGCCCGCGCGGCGTCGCGGCCCGGCGCGGCAAGAAGGTTGGCGATATCCTGGCACGGCGCCGTGATGGCGCGGTTGAAGCCACAGCAGAAGCTTGATGCGACGCCTCTGAGTGGGCGGCGCACAACGACAGGCAGAGATGATGAGCACGACCAAGAAAACTGGCAAAACGATCACGATTGAGCAGACAGCAAGCGCGGCACGGCGCGAGGCAAGTCAGGGCGCAACATTGATCGGGCTGGGCCTGCGCAAGATCCGCGGCCGCAGCACACTGGAGGATACGCCAGCGGTGCGCGGTATGGTGCGCAAAGTCGCACACATGGTGCGGATCATCGATGAGAAGGCCTGAGGGCGGGTTTGCGGCGGGCCGTTGCGCAGAAGCAAGCGGCGCGTGATTGATGTGTGAGACAAGGCGCTAAAGGCCTCACGGCCGGCGACGAACTGGGACTGGATGCCATGCGGCTGAATGACGTGAAAGACAATCCCGGTTCCCGCAAAACGCGCGTACGCGTTGGGCGGGGCATCGGTTCTGGCCTTGGCAAAACTGCCGGGCGCGGTGGCAAGGGCCAGACGGCGCGCTCCGGCGTCGCCATCAACGGCTTTGAAGGCGGACAGATGCCGATTTACCGGCGTCTGCCGAAGCGTGGCTTCAATGTGCCGTTCCCGAAGAAGTACAACGAGATCAACGTCGGCAACATCCAAGCCGCAGTCGAGTCGCAACGCATTGATGGCGCCAAGCTGATCACCGAGATGGTTCTGGTCGAAGCGGGCATTCTGCGCCGCAAGCATGACGGCCTGCGGTTGCTCGGCGAGGGCGAACTGAAGTCCAAGCTGACCTTTGAGGTTGTGCACGCGACGGCCAAGGCTAAGGCGGCGGTTGAGGCGGCTGGCGGGACAGTCAACGTGCTGGTGCCGAAAGTTGACGCGGACGCTGAGGCAAAGCGCGCTAAGCGCGCGGCCAAACGCGAGCCAGCCAAGAAAAAGCCAGAAGCCTGATTGATTTGTCGCGCGGGCGGCGGATTGTGGCGGCCCTGGTCAAACGGCTAGTCTGGTAGGCGTATTGCCCGCTGCCTAGATACCGCTGATCGGTCGTTCGAACGGCAGAATGCGGGCTAGAGAATCAGGCCCGGTCAATGGGCTCGGAGTGGACGTCATGGCTTCGGCAGCCGAACAACTGATGCGGAACTTGAACTTCGAGGCCTTCGCCAAGGCTGGCGAACTCAAGAAGCGCATCTGGTTCTCCCTCGCGGCGCTGCTCGTTTACCGATTCGGCACGTTCATCCCGATTCCCGGTATTGATCCAGACCAGATCGCGCGGTTGTTCCAAGACGGGCCGACGGGCATTTTTGGTCTGTTCAACATGTTCTCCGGCGGATCGATGGCCCGCATGGCAATCTTCCTGCTTGGCATCATGCCGTACATCACGGCGTCGATTATCATTCAGCTGCTGACCAACGTTATTCCGTATTTGGAAGCTCTCAAGAAAGAGGGTGAAGCAGGGCGCAAGCGGATCAATCAGATCACGCGCTATTGCACGGTGGCGCTGGCCCTGGCGCAAGGCTACGGCACGTCGCTCGGCCTGCAGGCTAGTGGCCTGGCCATGAACCCCGGCTGGTTCTTCATCATCACCGCAACGATCACGCTGGCCAGCGGCACCATGTTCCTGATGTGGCTGGGCGAACAGATCACAGCGCGCGGCGTCGGCAATGGCATTTCGCTGATCATCTTTGCTGGCATCGCCGCCGATATGCCGAATGCGCTGATCCGCATGTTCGCGTCGGGTAGCTCCGGCGCGCTGAGCTGGTGGGTGATCCCGTTCGTGCTGCTGGTTGGCATCGCCATGATCGTGATGATCGTGTTCTTCGAGCGGGCGCAGCGCCGGCTGCTGGTGCAGTATCCGAAGCGGCAATTGGGCAACCGCATCGCCCAGGGTGACGCGTCGCATCTGCCGCTCAAGTTGAACACTGCTGGCGTCATCCCACCAATCTTTGCATCGTCGCTGCTGCTGATGCCGCAAACGCTGGCCGGCCTGATGAGCCAGAACGGCGCTTCGTCGCAAGACTGGTTGAACCAGTTGAACGCGTTGTTAGCACCTGGCGCGCTGCTCAATGTGCTGCTGTTCACGGCGCTAATCGTGTTTTTCTGCTTTTTCTACACGGCCATCGTCTTTGACACGAAAGAGACGGCAGACAATCTGAAGAAGTACGGCGGCTTTATGCCGGGTATTCGTCCCGGTGAGAAAACCGCCAACTATCTCGACTATGTCCTGGTCCGTATCACGGTGATCGGCGCTGCTTACCTGGCCTTTATCTGCGTGCTCCCAACCTTGTTCTCGGCTGATGCGGGTATTCCGGTAGCGCTCGGCGGTACATCGTTGCTGATTGCTGTCAGTGTGACGATGGATACGGTGGCGCAGATCCAGAGCCATCTGCTGGCGCATCAATATGAGGGCCTGATCAAGAAATCCAAGCTCAAGGGCGCCGGCGCCGGGAGGCGGGGATGAACTTGATCCTGCTGGGGCCGCCGGGCTCGGGCAAGGGCACGCAGGCCCGGATGCTGACGGAGAAACATGGCCTGCCGCAGTTGTCGACCGGCGACATGCTGCGTGCCGCCATCAGCGCCGGGACGCCGGTCGGACTGCGCGCCAAGGACATCATGGCACGCGGCGAGTTGGTCTCCGATGATGTGGTTGACGCCATTGTCGCCGACCGCATCGCCAAACCGGACTGCGCCGAGGGCTTTGTGCTGGACGGCTATCCGCGCACTCTCGCCCAGGCCGATGCACTCGATCGTATGCTGGCTAAGGACGGCAAGCGACTGAACGGCGTCATAGAACTGCGCGTCGATGACGAAGAGCTGATCCGCCGGATTGCTGGCCGCTATACTTGCGGCAAGTGTGGCGAAGGCTATCACGACACGCTGAAGTCGCCGCGCGTGGCTGGCAAGTGCGACAAGTGCGGTTCGACCGAATTCAAGCGAAGGCCGGACGACAATGCCGAGGCGGTGCGTACCCGTTTAATGACCTACTACCGGGAAACGTCGCCGTTGATCGGGTTTTATCACAAGAGTGGTAACCGGCACGTGCTCGACGGCATGCTGCCAATTGATGCCGTGTCGCTGGGACTAGAAGCCCTGTTGGCGCACCTGAACTGAATGGTCCAGCCACATTCTCGGCTGGAATTTAGCAATCGCAGACATTGAAGCGAGGTTGACGGGAACGCAGAAGTTCGGATACACGAACGGTTTCGGCATCCATGCAGACTTGTCGTGCGCCGCCGCTTTGGCTGATCGCATGGGTGTCGCGCGGGGTTCCCCAATCCGAGACGGTTCGAACCGCTGGCTGCCCGCCGCCTGATGCCTGCTCACGTGAGGAGAGACTGACTTGGCTCGTATTTCTGGTGTGACGCTGCCGACCGCCAAGCGCGTCGAAATCGCGCTCACATACATTCACGGCATCGGCTCGAAGTTCGCCCGGGACATTTGTACCAAGGTCAATATTCCGGCGGAGCGTCGCGTCAATCAGTTGTCGGACTCCGAAGTGTTGCAGATCCGCGAAGTGATCGATCGCGACTACATGGTCGAGGGCGATCTCAGGCGCGAAGTTTCGATGAACATCAAGCGGCTGATGGACCTGGGCTGCTATCGCGGCTTGCGCCACCGGCGCGGTCTGCCGGTGCGCGGCCAGCGGACGCACACCAATGCGCGGACTCGCAAGGGTCCTGCCAAGCCGATCGCCGGCAAGAAGAAGTAATCACGCGCTGCTGGGCGACCGGCGGGCTATCACGTTTTCACGGTATTCGAGACAGAGAGCAAATGGCCAAGGAACAACAATCGGGTGGCAAGGTTCGCCGCCGCGAGAAGAAGAACATTTCGTCGGGCGTGGCGCATGTCAACGCCTCGTTCAACAATACGATGATCACCATCACCGATGCTCAGGGCAACACCATTGCCTGGTCATCGTCGGGTGTGATGGGCTTTAAGGGTTCGCGCAAGTCGACGCCGTTTGCGGCGCAGATGGCTGCCGAAGATTGCGCCAAGAAGGCCATGGAGCATGGCATGCGGACCTTGGAAGTCGAGGTCTGCGGGCCAGGCTCAGGCCGTGAGTCAGCACTGCGCGCGTTGCAGGCCGCCGGCTTCCAGATCAGTTCCATTCGCGACGTGACGCCGATCGCGCACAATGGCTGCCGGCCGCGTAAGCGCCGCCGCGTCTGACGCGATGTTCGCCTGCTGCCTGCCAGTGCCGACCCTAGACTGAACTGGCTGTTGTCCGAGCGCCCGAACCGGTGCTGCTCCTCGGCCACTGAAAGAGGTAACACGATGTTGCAGAAAAATTGGCAGGACCTGATCAAGCCGAACAAGCTCGAAGTCATTCCGGGCCGGGACCGGGTGCGCGAGGCGACGATTGTCGCTGAACCGCTGGAGCGGGGTTTCGGCACGACGCTCGGCAACGCGTTGCGTCGCATCCTGCTGTCATCGCTGCAGGGCGCTGCCATCACCACCGTGCACATTGACGGTGTGCTGCACGAGTTTTCGTCCATTGCCGGCGTCCGCGAGGATGTCACAGACATCGTCATGAACATCAAGGAAATCGCCCTGAAGGCGCATTCCGATGGTGTCAAGCGTCTGGTACTGCGCAAGGAAGGCCCGGGCGTTGCCAAGGCCGGTGACATCGAAACTGGCGCCGACGTTGAGGTGCTCAACCCCAATCACGTCATCTGCACACTCGATCGCGGCGCTTCCATTCGCATGGAATTCACGGCAATGATCGGCAAGGGCTATGTGCCAGCCGAACGCAACCGCCCTGATGACGCGCCGATTGGCCTGATCCCAGTGGATAGCCTGTTCAGCCCGGTCAAGAAGGTGTCGTACCGCGTCGAAGATACGCGCGAGGGCACAGTACTTGACTACGACAAGCTGACGATGAGCGTTGAGACGAATGGCGCCATTCGTGCCGATGATGCCGTGGCGCTTGCCAGCCGCATCCTGCAGGACCAGCTGTCGATCTTCATCAACTTCGAAGAGCCGCAGAAGCCGGTGCTTGAGGAGCGCATCCCTGAGCTTGAGTTCAACGCCGCCCTGCTCAAAAAGGTGGATGAGCTGGAGCTGTCGGTGCGTTCGGCCAACTGTCTGAAGAACGACAACATCGTCTACATCGGCGACCTGATCCAGAAGACCGAAGCCGAAATGCTACGGACCCCGAACTTTGGCCGCAAGTCCTTGAATGAGATCAAGGAAGTGCTGGCTGCCATGGGCCTGCATCTGGGCATGGAGGTTAACAACTGGCCGCCGGACAATATCGATGAGCTGGCCAAGCGTTTCGAGGATCACTATTAAGGGCGTGAGATCGTGAGTGGTGAGGGGTGAGTGGCGATCTACCGCCGCGCATCCGCCCACCACCACTGACCACGCAGCACTCACCACTCACGAGAGATTCCCATGCGTCACGGCAAAACCTACCGCAAACTTGGCCGCGATCAGGCCCATCGTAAGGCAATGCTCGCCAACATGGCGGCGTCGCTGATCGAGCATGAACAGATCATCACGACAGTGCCCAAGGCTAAGGAGCTGAAGAGCATTGTCGATAAGTACATCACGCTGGCCAAGCGCGGTAACCTGCACTCACGGCGCATCGCGGCTGCCCGCCTGCGCAACGAGGATATGGTCAAGAAGTTATTCGATACTCTGGCCGCCCGCTACGCGACCCGCAACGGCGGCTACACACGCGTGCTGAAGGCTGGCTTCCGCTACGGCGATCAGGCCGCGATCGCCGTAATCGAGCTCGTCGACCGCGACGTCACCGCCAAGGGCAAGACCGACCGCGACCGCCTCGCCGCCGAAAAGGCCGCCGCGTAAGCGACGCTGAGCCATGATTTGGCCGGTAGCGCTGCGCCGCCGCTGATGGCCCATTGCTGGAGAAGTGCGTAGGGTGGAATTGGCCTCTCGCCGTATTCCACCGTTTACGGCGCATCCGGTGAGTCGGGGCATACGTCGCGTCTGCAACTGCCTGCCGGTGAATAGCGGAATACGGCCAGAAGCCGATTCCGCCTTACCACAACACCACCGGCAAAGGCCTAGTGCGGGCGAAGGCCATTCGGCGGGGCTACCTTCGTCGACATCCAGCAATTGGCGTTTCCTGCCCGGCCTCTTGGATCGGCCTAGCCGCGACTGCTGCCGGGCGTGCAGTGGATTGGCCCTGGCACGTCAACTTCATGCCTTGCCTAAGGTCTCCGTTGACTTTGTCCCGCGCGTGCCTTGCGTTCGCGTCTGCGGAATCCGGTCCGGGTGCCCGTTCCTCCTACAGCACCACTACCTGCCCGGTGCGGATGCTCTCGTCGGCTGCCAGCACGATGCGCAGGGATGCGATGGCGTCGGCGAGATGGTCGGTCAGGTCCACATCATCCCGGATCGCCTTGAGGAAGAACTGCTGCTCGCGGTTGCACAGCTCCTGGTGTCCGGGTTCGTCGTCCATGCGCAGGATTTCGTCCTGGCGGGCGAAGGTGCCATCAGCCTGCAGCGCACCGTGATGCAGGCGGATGGCGCTGGTGCGGGTGTGGCTGTCAATATCTGACGACGCCGTTGCCGCCGAGCCGGCCATCGCGCCGCCCACCTCATCGGCGCGGACAATGGAAACGGAACCCTTGGGTCCGATCATGTCCTTCACGAAGAACGCAGTCTCGCTCATCATCGGACCCCAGCCGGCCTCGTACCAGCCGATGGAGCCATCGTCGAACGTCACCTGCAACTGGCCGTAATTGATCTGCGTTGGCGCGATCTCGTCAGTGAGCCGCACCCCGATCGCGTGCACGCGCACTGGCTTGGCGCGTGTCACCTGGCACATCACATCGACATAGTGCACGCCGCAATCGACGATCGGTGACAGCGTCTCCATCAGCTTCTTGTGCACGCCCCATTGCGCGCCGGCCGACTGCTGGTTGAGGTTCATGCGCATGACCAGCGGTTTGCCCAATGTGCGGCCGATCTCGATGAAGCGGATCCACGACGGATGCACGCGCAGGATGTAGCCGATCACCAGCTTCTTCCGCGCGGCCGTCGCGGCGGCGACCACGGCTTCGGCTTCGGCGACCGTCGCCGCGATCGGCTTTTCCAGGAACACGTGCGCGCCGGCCGCAAAGGCCATGCGGGCGTAATCGGCGTGGGTATCGGGCCAAGTGTTGATCGAGACGGCATCAGGCTGCAGCACCGCCAGGGCGTCAGCATGGTCTGAGAACAGTGGCACGCCGGGGAACTCAGACTTCAAGTCAGCGCGCGCCTCGGCGTTGCGCGTGGCGAGGCCGGCCAGCGCGAAGCCCGGCACGGCTTGGTAGGCGCGCGCGTGGCTCAGGCCCATGGTGCCGAGCCCGACAACCAGAACGCGCAAAGGATTGGTCATGGGATCTGCCCGGGGTTCAGCGATCAGGAGGGAGGCAAGGGGACGGAGGCAAGGGGACGGAGGCAAGGGGACGGAGGCCAGGGGACGGAGGCCAGGGGACACAATACTCAATTCTGCCTCCGGTCGAACGAAAGTCGCGACGTTGGCGCAGCCGAATTGAGTTTTGTGTCCCCGCCCGTCCCCCGGCCTCAGCCAAAGCGGCCGCTGGCGTGGGCAAGCATCAGGTAGACGCGGCCGGTGTCGCCGTGCAGGTGGCCTTCCAGGGTGCGGCCGGTCGGGTCCTTGGCGTCGGCTTCGCGCAGCAGGCGCTCGAAGTCAGAGAGATAGCGCTCGGCCATGCCGCGGAAGCCGCTGTCGGTGCGATAGCGCTGCAGGATTTCGTCGAACGTCGTTTGGCCGGTACGGCTGTAGATGGTGCGTGTCAGGACGCCCTTTTCGCCGCCGCGCAGCCGCGTCCAGACTTCGGCGGCCGTGCTGGCATCCAGGGATTCGGCGATGTTGGCGAGATCAAGCGGTTGCGTCGCGCTGCTTGGCGTCGCTGCGGCTGCGGCCTGCACCGGCGGCGTGGGGCCTGGCACTGGCACTGGCGCGCTCGCGCTCGGCTGGCTGTCTTCATCGCGTGAAGCGCGCGCCAGCAGATCGCCAAGCGACCAAGCCTCGCGCGGCCGGTCACTGCCCGGTCGCGGCGTTACCATAACCGGCGCGCTGGGCGCATAGGGCGGCGGCGGCGGGCTGTAGGGCGTCACTGGGCGCGCCGGCGTGCGCTGCTGGAAGCTGGCGGTCAGCGACGGCACGGCACCATCGGGCGGCGTCACGTCGCGCGCCGATGCCGCCTGGCGAGAATAGGTTGATAGCGTATCCAGGGCTTTCAGCTGGTCTTCCAGCGTCCGCCGGATGGCGTCGGAATTCTGCCGCGCGCCGTCTATGCGTGTGCTCGACGTTTCGATAGCCGCCGCCGCACTCATGATGGAATGGCCTTGCGTCTCAAATCGATCGGTCAGATTGCCCATCTGCTTGAGCAGGTCTTCTGACACTTCCTTGAGGAACTTAGCCTGCATGCTCAGGCTATTGATCGTCTGTACCGACTGGCTGGTAATCGTCTCGCTGGCCTTGCGCACCGATTCGATACCGCGCACCAGAGTATTGTCGAGGCCGCTCGACTGCCGTTCAAGTATGTCGTTCAGCGCATAGGCATGCGATTCCATCGCCGCGCGCAGCGCCGTCGTGCGATCCGCCAGCGCGCTGTCGATGACGGCGGTGCCTTCGGTGACGTTGCGCTCAAACATCTGCAGGCGCTGCTCAAAACCTTGCGCCATGTGGTGGT